>JAHJSN010000177.1 GCA_018830445.1 Alphaproteobacteria bacterium
ATGCTGGCTTCGCATCGTGGCTGTCCGGTCGCGGTCGTTCCAAAAAGGTTTATCACATGCAAGGTTTTCCAGACGCTTGGTGTTTCGCGCAGAGGAAGTCGCCTTAGTGCGTCGGAACTCCAGGACGTGCTATCAGCGCGAGGATAGTTATTGGGGGATCTGATTCTTGCTGGCAGGCAGCCTCTTTACCCGCGATTACCTGTTGGAGGGGATCGCGCGGACGGACCAATGGAAAGCACTGAAAGACAAGGACTTTCAGGACGCGAACGCGCGTCTGCACCAGCTGTTTGCCACCTTCGCCAAGAACGCCAGGCCCAACGAGGCCGAGACTGAAAAAGACCTGATCTATCCGGTGCTCGAAGTGCTCGGTTGGTCCGACATTTCCGTCCAGCCGAACTTATCCACAAAAGGCCGCAAACAGGTTCCCGACGCCCTTCTCCTTGCTGATGCCGATGCAAAGGCTCAGGCCGTCGCCGAAAAGGAGAGCTGGAAGAGCTTCCGCCATGGCCTGGCAATCGTCGAAGCCAAGCGATGGGAAACCTCGTTGGACCGCTCACCGCGCGGCGACCAGAGCGTACCTGCCACCCAGATGCTGCAGTACCTCAGCCGCGTCGATATTCAGACCTCCGGTAAGGTTCGGCTCGGCATCCTGACCAACGGCCAAGTCTGGCGCCTCTACTTTCAAGGCGCGCTCTCCGTTGCGGAAGACTTCTTCGAGATCGATCTTGCGAAGGCCTTGCAACTGCCCGGCCACGGCCTCGACCTGTTCGATACCACCGATGAGCGCATTACACCGGAGCACTGCCTCCGGCTCTTTTTGGTGATGTTCGGTCGCGAAGCGTTCTTAGCCTTCGACGGGCAGCGGACGTTCCACGACGCCTCCCGTGAGACCGGCAAGGTCTGGGAAGAGCGCGTCACCCGCGATCTTTCCAAGCTGGTGTTCGGCGAGCTTTTTCCCCAACTCGTCACGGCCATTGCCGATCACGACAAGCAGCGCCCCGCCGAAATTGACCGGCGCTACCTTGATGCTGTTCGCCAAAGCGCACTCATCCTGCTCTATCGATTGCTCTTTGTGGTCTACGCGGAGGACCGTGATCTCCTCCCCGACAATGTCGAGCCTTATAAGGATTACTCCCTGACGGCGATGCGGCTTGAGATCGCCGCACGCAAGGCCGAGGGCAAAGCGTTCTCAGCATCGAGTGCGTTCTACTGGACCAAGCTCAAAACCATCTTCAAGGCGATCGCCGAGGGCGACAACACATTCGGCATCCCGCCCTATAACGGTGGCCTGTTCGCTCCGGAAAATGCTGCCCTTCTCGATGACATCGATCTTCCAGACGCCGTAGTTACCGACGTGATCTATGGCCTGTCACACCGCGTGGAAGATGGTGCGCCGCGCTACATCAACTACCGCGACCTAACGGTGCAGCAGCTTGGCACCGTCTACGAACGCACCCTCGAATACGACCTCAAGGTCGATGAGGACGGAAAGGTTGTCGTCGATGCCGATGACACGGCGCGACACGAATCCGGCAGCTACTACACACCGGATAACCTTGTCATGCTCATCATCGAAAAAGCCGTCGGGCCGCTCGTTGATAACCTCGTGGAGGCTTTCGCAGCCAAGGCCGAAGAACTCTCGCACGACCATCGATCGCGCCAGGATCGCATCGGCGAATTACGCCGGATCGATCCCGCGCGCGAAATTTTGCGCCTCAAGGTCTGCGACCCTGCCATGGGGTCGGGCCACTTCCTCGTTAGCCTCGTTGACTGGATGGCCGACAAGGTCATCAAGGCCATGGGCGAGGCCGAGCAGATCGTCACCTGGTCGGACGAACCCTATATCTCCCCCGTCGCCGGCGAAATCCACAAGATCCGCTACGAAATCTCAGACCAGGCAAAAGACAACAACTGGCCCTACGTCGACGAACACCTCGAAGACCGGCACATCATCCGCCGAATGGTGCTGAAGCGCTGCGTCTACGGCGTTGACAAGAACCCGCTCGCCGTCGAACTCGCAAAGGTTGCGCTCTGGCTGCATACCTTCACGGTCGGTGCGCCGCTGTCTTTCCTCGATCACCACTTGCGCTGTGGCGATTCCCTGTTCGGCTCATGGGTGCGCCCGGCGATGGACCGCCTCAGCGAATGGGGCAGCCCGCTGTTGATGGATGCACCGCGCAAGCGCGCACTTGGTGCCGCTGCCGGTATGCAAACGATCGAGCGGCTGACGGACGTCGATATCGCGGAGGTCTACCAGTCGAAGCATCTCTTTGACGGTGTCGAATCCATGACGTCGGAGCTGTCCGGCCTGCTGACGCTGATCCAAGCCATCGAGTGGCACGCGCCAACCTCGAAATTGGACAAGGCCGTTGCACAGGCGCTGACGAAAGGTTCGTTCGGTGATCCGGTGAAACTCGCATCCGGCGAGATCGAGCTGGAGATCCCGGAACCCCGCTCTGAAACCGAGATGGAGAAAAAGAAGCGGGAAATCACCAACGGTCAGAAGTATGACCCGCACGAACTGGCCGTGCGTCTCAACGAATGGTTGCCTGCCCTTCGAGCGAACTTCTTCGACGCCCGCTTCCTGCACTGGCAAGTGGGCTTTCCCGGTATGTGGTCCCAGTGGGAGAGCGTCGAGCTGCATGGCGGCTTCGATGCCGTTATCGGCAATCCGCCATACGTGCGGCAGGAGTTGATCAAAGAGATCAAGCCCGCCCTCAAACGCGCCTATCCCGACACCTATAGCGGCACAGCGGACCTTTACGTCTATTTCTATGACCAGGGCCTGAGGCTGTTGCGCCCCGGTGGCCGCATGTCCTATGTCGTGACCAACAAGTGGATGCGCGCGGGTTATGCCGAAGGTTTGCGTGCCATGTTCGCCGAGAAGGCCTGGATCGAGTTCGTCGCCGACTTCGGCCACGCCAAGAAATTCTTCCCCGACGCCGACGTGTTCCCCTCGGTGATCGTGGTGAGGAAGCCAGAGCCGGGCGAAGCGCCCGATGAGACGCAGGTTTGCGCCGTTTCGCGTGATGATGTCCCGGAGAAGGATCTGGAAGAGTTTGTCGAAAAGAATACTTACCCTCTTCCTCGTCTGCATTTCACGAAGCAGATCTGGTCGCTAGAAGGACCGGAAGCTCACGCGCTGCTGCAGAAAATTCGAAATGTCGGAGTGCGATTGGAAGACACTACCAATACGCGACCGCTAAGAGGCCTTCTGACAGGACTTAACGATGCCTACATCATCGATGCGCCTATGCGCGACCGTCTCATTTCAAGCGACCCCAAACTAGCGCAGTTCATCAAGCCTTACCTCAGAGGCCAGGACGTCCTTCGGTGGTCATGCCCCGATACAGGACTGTTTATGATTGTAATGAAGTCGAGTGAGAACCATGAATGGGCCTGGTCTAACGCCCCAGACGAAGCGGAAGCTGAAAGTCTATTCAAATCGCACTACCTTAGCCTCTATGACCATTTCAAGGGCTTCGAAGAGTTTCGCGATAATGCGACCGGTAAACTCCGAGGTTTACGGCATCGCGAAGACCAAGGCCGCTACTGGTGGGAATTGCGGTCGTGCGCCTATTATGACGCCTTCGAAGCTCCTAAAACACTGTACGTTGATATTACCTGGACGCCTTCCATGCTTGTAGACACGCGTGGTCGGTTCACTACAAACACTTGTTACTTTCTTCCGACTGCATCGCCTTCTGTGGTCGCATCAATGAATTCTCCAATAGGATGGTGGTACACTTGGCGTACGGCTCAGCACGGCAAAGACGAAGCACTCCGCTATTTCACATCATTCATGGCCGATTATCCAATTGCACAGATGGATGCGGGAAAGGAAGCCTCGGCTGGAGGTCTTATTGAGCAGATCGCTTTGCTTTCCGAAACGAACCAATTAGCTGATGCATCAATTCTCAATTGGCTTGCCTTGGAGTTCGAGTTGGACAAGCCGAAGAGGGCTCTAATCGTGCCAAGCAAGCTTTCTGCAGAGGAATTTTTGAAGGCCGTCAGACTCAGCCTCCCCAAAAAGCGAAAACTGACCGCTGCCGAGATCGGCGAACTCCGTCGAGAGCATGCGGACACAATCGAACCTGCCCGCCAGGCCAGAGCGGAAGTCTTCACGCTCGAAAACCAGCTCTCGAACCTCGTCAACGAAGCCTATGGCCTCACGCCCGAGGACGTTGCCCTGATGTGGCGCACCGCTCCGCCGCGCATGCCCTTCACACCGGCTGGCCTCGCATCAGAAGCCGATGCACCGGATCAAGATGAAGGCGACGGTGAGAATGAGTGAGGCGCGTATATTGTCCATGACCGCTGCTCAATCAGAAGCAAGAGTGGAATCTCTGCGTCCCAGAAATAGAGCCGCAGCTGGGCAAGGCTCAGATCCGAGATGCAGTAACTGTTGCGCTCCAAATACTCGATCCGGCTTTACGAGATGATCGAACAGTGCATCAACTTGCGCAAGCAATCGGATACGTTTGCGATCAACGATCTCAAGGGTTTGCTGGGCGTACCCAAGGGCAAGCTTTCGCGCTTTGCCGACTTCAACGCCCAGTGCCTCAAGGTGGCGGTCGGCGAAGTCAACCAGCTGACGGATTTCGAGGTCGCCATCGGCCTCAAGAAGCGCGGCCGCATTGTCGAGACGATCACGCTCACCTGGATGAAGAAATGCCCCAAAGCACGCATTGAAGCGGCCGACGAACGCCAACGTTCGCGCATCGGGCGCATCGCCCGCCGCAAAGCCACCGTCGAGGTCATTGTGTGATGCCCGCCCAATTTCTCAACTATGGGTGAGGCAGGGGGCCGTTCGGGGCAGACAAACATGCCTTACTGCATATCGATGCGCGCGTGAGGCTGCGATATTGAATAACCGCTGCATAACTTAAAACCGGCTTTGGTCTGATTGCAGTTGTACCCAGGGAGGGATCTTCCGGTCGTCGGCCATCGGCACTTGTTGAACCGCAACGGCCCAATAGTCATCGTTGGTCCGGCGTCCATCGATGACATTGAAACTCGACCGTATATTGATAGATAAGCCTCAGCGTTAAGCGGCTCCTCTACTTTTTGCCTTGGTCGTCGCCGCACGCACTACCGCAATGATCACCGCCAGCGCATCGACGGCACCGTTCGCCTCTCCCTTCTCGAAGTCGCCTTCGGATCTCGCCATCTGGTTCGTCACATGCGCAAAGCAGATCACAGGCTTGCTGCGGGCCTTGGCGAAAGCGTAAAGGGCCGCGGCCTCCATCTCGACGGCCAACAGCCCCTTGGTCTTCATCGCGGCGATTGCGGTTGACGTTTCCCGATAGGGGGCGTCCGTCGTCCAGGTGGCACCGCGTTCGACAGAAACTTGCAGTCCGTCGAACGCACCCGCCAAGGCATCGATCAACCGAGGCGAGGCCGAACTGAACTCGGAGGGTGGCAGATAGTGGTAGCTCGTCCCTTCGTCGCGCAGCGCCTTCTCGATCAGGATGAAGTAGGGCGGCGGTCGCGATGCGATGAGCTGGCCTGAAGAGGTCACGCTGATAAGCAAGCGGCATCCCGACGCGAAGAGTTGCTCGGCTACGAGCACCGCGAACGAAGCCCCCACTGCACATGGCACGATCCCCAACGCGATACCCTCATGAGTCAGGCGGTACAGTTCGGTATGGTAGCAGGCCCAGTCGGCATCCCGCGCGGCTTGACCATTCGCCTGAGCTTGCCGGATGATGTCGCCGTCAGGATCAAGCACACAGACATCAGGCACGCGCCCAGCCCGCAGACCCTTCTGGCGCCGCGCCTCGCGCAAGAGGTTCTCCGGCACGAAGGCTGAAACTTCGTCAAAATGCTTATTTGCGAGCAGGGGTGGGACGATGTCCTTCATACTGATCTCATAAAAAAACGACTACTTCGGTTTATCCGCTGTGAGCGCGATGAAGGCGGCACCGATGGTCGTCACTGCCGAGCAGCGAGAATCGAACTGGGCCGTCCAGCGGGCGCACAAGGCGCATGGTGGGTAGTAGATTGCGCCTCGCACCTGTGCCACCTCAAGGCCCGAAGCCGTCGCGCATTGCCGCAGCTCACCAGCCGTTCGGAAGATGGCCTTGGGCCATATTTTCGAACCAAACCAACCCGCCACGCGACGCTTGGTAGCCCAGAGCGAATATCGCCCCAGTTCGCCCAACACCAACCGACCACCAGGGCGCAGCACACGCGCCATTTCCTGCACCGCGCGCTCGATGTCCTCGATGAAGCACAAAACCGCGACGGTCACGACCCTATCGAATGAGCTGTCTGGAAAGGGCAGCGAGAGGATGTTCCCCTTTACGAATGCGACTGCCTCCCCGGCGTTGTCGGCACGTTTGCGAGCTACCGCGAGCGTTCGCGGATCGGTATCGACGCCGGTGACCTCGGCACCTGCTGCGGCAAGCCGAATGGACAGGACAGCATCGCCGCACCCGACGTCGAGCACCTTCGTCCCGCGGACGGAGCCGACCAACCCGACGATGAGGTCTTCCTCAATGCGGTCGGTAAGCCGGCCCAACTCGCTATTACGCCATGCCCGATAGGCGTCGGGAAGCTCAGCCAAATCAGAGGGAAAGGCCTGTTTCATCTTTCAAGATTCCGCTGGCCAATGGTGCCCGGCCGCTCCATGAAAGGGCAATGCTATCGGCGAACGCCAACAGTCACGATGTATTCGCGTGGGACGCAAATTCCCAGATCGGTTTTGAAAGCGTCGTGAAATGCGGCGAAATCTCTCTGCAGCTCGGCGCGTCGCGTCTCATCGAGATTCGCCGCCAGCGTCTTCGTCGGGCCGTAGCCGGTCGAGAATGTCCGCCAAGCCGCTTCTCCATCGGGCTCTCGATAATAGGAAACGCCTTTCTCGAATTTCAGGTCGAAAGAGGAGCCGAGAAGTTCGGAAATCCTCTCGGTCTTCCCCCACTCGAACGGTGACGGCGGGGCCGGTTCCGGGGGTGGTGGCATATAAGGCTTCATGACCAGAAACATCTTGAACAGATTGCTGTCCGGCAGCCAGGTCGTCAGTCCGATTCGCCCGCCGTTTCGGCAAACGCGGGCAAGCTCTGAGGCAGCAGCTTCCGGCCGGCTGGCGAACATGATGCCGCAAGTCGAGATGACGGCATCGAATTCGCCGTCCTCGAAGGGGAGCGCCTCCGCATCGCCGATTTCGTAGGCGATGTCTAAACCTTCGCGTTTTGCTTTCTCGGCTGCAGCCTCGACGAGGTGAGGTCCGATGTCGACACCGGTGACCTTGGCGCCGCGGTCGGCGACGACGCGCGATGTCCAACCCGTGCCAGTGGCCAGATCGAGAATTTTCTCACCGGGCTGCGGATTGAGACGGAGAACGCAATGTTCAATGGAATCCGCGATACCGCGACTGATGGCATCGTAGCTCGCGCCACCGGAATCCCATACGGACGCAGACTTTTCATTGTGTGGCGCTATCGAACCAGACATTGTGACCTCCCAGGTTTTCTGTTCTGTTGTTGATTGAGTGTTTTACGTTAGGACGGCTTCCCGTGAGCGCGAAGCTTTCAAGCTCAAGCAAGCGGTCAACTTTCTGCGAGAGCGGTGCATTCTTGATTACCCTCCATTACCATCAGGCCTTCCCGCGTCGACGCAGAAGCCAGTCCCAGGCAACGGCTGCACAGAGTAGCGCAAATCCCGCGAGTTCAACCGAGCGGTCGTAGTTGATGAACATGGTGTAGGTCACGATGCCGGCGGCTGACGCACCAAGCAACAGTGGCCATGCCTTGCCATGGACACGCAGACCGATGGCGATTCCAATAACCGCCAGCAGAGCGAATGCGACGATGGCTCCAGCCCAGATGGTGTCGTTGACAGCAATAACGATACCCATCGATCCTAGCAGGGCGATCAACGCCAGCGTTCCATAACAAGCCGCCATCGACAGCACTGTCGCCGCCCCCGGCAGCCAACGGCTCCAACCGGCTTTGTCCCCTGAGTGCATTTGATCACTTTCTCCAGAACCGCGTCTGCAATCGGTCGCATTCGGTCAGGCGATTGCCATTAGCCACACTTGCGAAGAATGCACCGCCAATGGCAACCAAGGCGCGTGCCGATAACGGATGTTTGATGCCAACCGCCCTGTCACCATGGTCACTTGGGGCACAAACGCTGCCGAATTGCAGCCGCTACCGATTGGATATCGCTGGTCGTCGTCCCCCGGCCGAGACTGAAACGAATGGCGCCCATGCCGACCTCTGGCGCAACACTCATCGCGCGCAACACTGGCGACAGTTCAATCTGCCCGCTATGGCACGCCGAGCCGGTCGATGCGGCAACGCCTTCGAGCGCGGCGAGGATGTCGGCCCCGACTTGTCCAACGAAGGAGACGTTGAGTGTGTTGGGCAGACGGTATGTTGGATGGCCATTGAGGACGACGCGATCCGCCAGAGCGGCATCAAGTTGCTGCCAGAAGTCATCGCGTAGTTCGCGGATGCGCGTCATTGGTTCGAGATCGGCGGCAAGCTCGGCCGCCGCTCCCAGTGCGGTTGCCAACAATGCACTTTCCGTTCCCGCACGGCGGCCACCTTCGTGACCGGCGCCGTGGATCAACGGCTCGATCTGTGTGCCGCGGCGGATATACAGAGCGCCGACACCTTTGGGTGCATAGAGCTTGTGCCCGGCGATCGACAGCAGGTCGACGCCGAGATCGTCGACCCGTGTCGGGATCTTGCCAACGGATTGAGCTGCATCGGTGTGCAGCAGGATACCGTGCTCGCGCGTGATGCGGCTGATGTCCGCGATCGGCTGGACTGTGCCGACCTCGTTGTTCGCCTGCATGATGCTGACGAGGATCGTTCGTGGCGTGATGGCGCGACGAATGTCTTCTGGATCGACCTGACCGTACCTATCGACCGGTACGGAGGTGATTACTAGCCCTTGCTTTGCCAGATGCTCGCAAGGCTTGAGGATCGCTGGATGTTCGATTGCCGACGTGACGATATGATTGCCTTTGTCCTTCAGTGCAAATGCCACGCCCTTCAGCGCATGGTTGTTGGCCTCGCTGCCGCCGCTGGTGAACACCACCTCCTCGCTGGAGCAACCCAAGAGATCCGCGAGCTGGCTACGCGCCTGCTCCACGGCTTCCCGTGCAGGCGTGCCGGCCCAGTGTCCGCTCGAGGGATTGCCATAGCCTCCATCGAGAAACGGGCGCATTGCCGCGACGACCTCGGGCGCGACCGGCGTGCTGGCGTTGTAGTCGAGGTAGATGCGCTCCATCTCTAAAACACCAACACCTTGTCGGCCGCGATAGTCTCGGCGGCGAGTTCGTCCATGGTGGATCGGTGAGCGCCCTGCATGACTTCGGCCTCGATGATGCCGCGCGCATCGAGGCAGGTGCCGCACAGCAGCAGCTGGCCTTTGCCGGCGATCACCCGCTTCAGCATGCGTTCGACATTGTAGTAGCCGTCGGGTGTCTTCTGGCCGGCTTTGGCGGAAACAACTGCGTCGGCCATCAGGAATACGGTGACCTCGGCGTCTGCATCGTTCTTGGCGAGCGCATGGGCCATGCGTAACCCATTGTAGACCCGCTCTGTTCCGTAAGGTGGGTCATTCAAGATGATCAGGGTCTTCATGGCGGACCTCCAGTCGTGCGATCGTCTTTGATCGGTTGCTACGGTTTGTGGGCAGCGTCCTTGCGCCAGCCGTCGAGGCCCGTTTGCATAACGAGCACGTTCTCGCAGCCTGCGACTCTCAATGCGAACGCAGCCTGGGCCGACAGGCTCCCCGTATTGCAGAACAGGATCACTTTCTTGTCTGTCGGTATCTCGTCGATGCGCGAAAGAACCTCGCGCCACTCGATATGCAGGGCACCGGGAATTGTGCCTTTTGCGAATTGCTCGGCGTCGCGGGTATCGACGAAGACGACGCTTTCGAAGATGTCCTTTGTGATCTGCTGCGGCACGATGATGCCGGCATCATAGGGTGCGAATTCCATATAGCCCTGCATGGCTTCGACGGCAGCGTCTTGAGCCGTTACCGGCGAAGTCAGAAGAAGGCCGGCAAAGAGAAGGCTGCCGAACTGAGACATCGATCGCATATGAACTTACTCTCTTAGGGTTTTATTACTCGTTGTTTTAAGAAGCCTGGGCACTGTCTGGCACGGCTCCTTGGCGTCTCAGTTGAGAGGAATGACGGCATAGCCCCGGGCCTGATAGCCGATAAGCGACACCCATGTGTTGCCGACCACGTGGAAGGCAGGCTTGATTCTGGCGTTCTCGACACCAAGCATGCGTGTGCTTATCGAGCAGACCTCGATCCTGACGCCCGGGCGTTTTGCCAGATCATCCAGAATATCGTTGATCCTCTCATAGGCATCGTAGGATTCGAGCGGTAGTTCATCCCGGTTCGTCTTGATGGCCTTGACCGGCGCACCACGAATTGCCAGCACCATTTGGGGTACTATTTTCTGAGCTACGAGATCGTCGTAGGTTTCCCGCACGACCGTGAGCAGCACAACCAGGGTTTCGGGCTTTGGCGTCGCTATATCGAAAACGACTTTGCCCATCGTCACACCTTTGAGAGCAGCGGCGTCGTTAGGTCCGTCTGCCGCTTGAAGCGATCCGGCGGAAAGCGCGAAAAGTACCGCGACCAACATCGACAATCTTCTCACGGACATTTCTCCCTTTTCTCTGGAAAAATCGTTTCCGACAAATGTTGCGCGCAGCACTTGTGTCCGTTTACTCGGCGACCTCCCGCCGACCGAGGGCATAAGCGCTGTCACCTTCTCGAAACGGCTGCGTCAGCATGCGATCGAGGCGTTGCTCAGCGGAGTCGCGAATCTCCTCGACACCGATGGTCATGCGCTCGTGCCCTGCCGCCGGCTGAGCCCGGTAGGTTCCGAACAATCGGTCCCACCAGGGCAGATTGAATCCGAAGTTGGAGTTGGTCTCGCGCACAACGACCGAGTGATGCACCCGGTGCATGTCGGGCGTCACGACGAACCAGCGCAGAACACGGTCGACACCCGTCGGCAAACGCACATTCGAGTGATTGAACATGGCCGTTGCGTTCAGCAGTACCTCGAAGATCAGGACGGCGACGGCGGGCGCGCCGAGTGCTGCGATCACGGTGAGCTTGATGACCATCGACAGGATGATCTCGATTGGATGAAACCGCGCGCCCGTCGTCAGATCGAACTCGAGGTCGGCGTGGTGCATCCGGTGCAGCCGCCAGAGAGCGGGGACCGCGTGGAACAGCACGTGCTGCAGGTAGATGACGAAATCGAGGATGATAACCGAGGCGACGACAGCCAGCACGAAGGGGACCAGCCTGGCGTTGAACAGGCCGAAGCCCTGTGACTCCACCAACATCGCCAGACCGACTGCCGTCGTTGGAAACAGGATGCGCACGACGACTGTGTCGAGGATTACGACGCCGAGGTTGCTCGGCCAGCGCGTGGCGCGCCCGATTGCCTGCTTGCGGCGCGGGGCAACAACTTCCCACAGCGCCATGACTGTGAACACAGACGCGAACGCCGTCAGCCGGATGAATGGCTCGTAAGCGAGAAGCACATCTGACATCGCGCGTATCTCCAGATCAACGGTGGGTAGCGATTGTGTCATGACCTGCCGGCTATGTCGTCGCGACGACGCAAATACTCCTCCCGATCGATCTCACCACGGGCGTAGCGTTCATCGAGTATATCGTGCGGCGTACGTGGCGGCGGGCTCGTGCCGGAGGTTCCACCGCCGAGCCAACGCACCACCAGGACAATCACGGCGACCAGTATGGCCAGCCAAGCGAGCATGAACAGCGGCCCCAGGAACATGCCGCCCCATCCCGACCCCCAGCCCATCCAGTCGTGCATGCGCCAGGGCCCATCCTGCTGAGCCCAGGCCGGCACGGCAAACATCAGGAGAGCTGTTATGACGGCAAGGGCGATGCGGATCATGGCAACCTCGATTGGCTACTTTGTCTCTCGCGCATCTGTGCACTGGCGAGAGCGCTTGACATCAACGACACAATATTCAATTACTTTATTGATTGTTATATAAAGGAGTGGGATGTGTCAAGCGAGAGTCCCAAACGTCTTTTGTTCCGGCAGTTCGCCGCGGTCGCGAAGGCGGTTGCGCATGAGCATCGCCTCGAGCTGCTGGAGGCGCTTGCCCAGGGTGAGCGCAATGTCGAGCTGCTCGCCAACCGCACCGGATTGTCTGTTGCGAACACTTCGCAGCATCTCCAGCAGATGCGGCGCGCCGGACTGATTGAATCGCGCCGAGAGGGCAAGTTCACGTTCTACCGTTTGTCAGGTCCCGCCGTGCTCGACCTCCTTGCATCGCTCACCCGCATCGGTGAACGGCATATCGGAGAGGTCGATAAAATCGTGAGGACATACTTCCTGAGCCGCGATGAGCTGGAGCCGGTCTCGCGGTCGGAGCTTCTGGCGCGCATGAAAGACGGCGACGTTCTCGTCATCGACGTGCGGCCCCAGGACGAGTTTGCATCGGGGCATCTGCCGAACGCCATCAACATCCCGCTCGAAGAACTGGAAGCGCAACTGGCCACTCTCGACCCTGGCAAAGAGATCGTCGCCTACTGCCGCGGAGCTTACTGCGTACTCTCATTCGATATGGTCGAGCGATTGCGCGCGCGCGGGTTCAAGGCGCGGCGACTTGAAGACGGCTGGCCGGAATGGCAGGCAGCCGGGCTGCCAGTGATGGTGTGACGAGTTCGCCGGGATTGATGGCCCTTAACCGCAACCAAGCAAGCCCACGCAAGTTTCACAGGCCACAGTTCACGATGGCCGGCAACGTCAGCCAATATGGACTTTGGCTGCCGGATAGCGCAGGCGCGAGACCGCTTTGGCTGTGAGGAAAAATCCGAGCGTCAGCGGACCGACGCGCCCAACGAACATCAAGAAGATGATCACGGTCCGCCCAGTCTCATCCAATTCGCCCGTGGCGCCGCGCGACAGGCCGACGGTTCCAAACGCCGAGGCAACCTCGAACGCCAGATCGAGAAAATGACCGTCATGTGAAATGCTGACCGTGAACATGCCAAGCATCACAAGCAGCAAGGTTATCACCGTCAATGCCAGCACTTTCATCACCTCCCCGACACCCAGACTCCGGCCGAACGCATGCAGCGTGTCGCGACTCTTGAAGAAGGCAATCGTAGCCAGCAGCAGCACCACCAAGGTGGTGACCTTTGTGCCGCCCGCCGTTGATGTACTGCCGCCGCCGACCAGCATGACTGAGATGAACATCAAGGAGGTGCTATCGTGGAAGGTGCCGATGTCGACCGAGTTGAAGCCGGCGGTGCGCGTCGTGACAGCCTGGAACCAGGACACAATCAGTTTGTCGGAGGTGGAAGCAAACTGGCCTAAAGTTCCGGGGTTGGGCCACTCCAATGCTGCAAACATTGGTACGGAAAAGGCGATCAGCGCGCCGCTGCCGGCAAGCATCAGCTTGCTGTGGAGCGTGAGCTTTGTCCATTATAGCGCGACAATCTGGGTGAGACCGGGGGAAATGCTCCCCTGTCGATTGCTGTCGATCGATGGTGCGTCATGATAACCTCCTTTGCAGACCGGCGCGTCAGACGCGCGCAGTTTCCGGTGACACTTGTGCGATGCTGGTTTGCTCTTCACCGCGGGTGCCAGGCAACCGCCAGCCTTTCACCACGGCATAGATCGCCGGGATGACGACGAGCGTCAGCACGGTGGACGACACCATGCCGCCGATCATCGGCACGGCAATGCGCTGCATGACCTCGGAGCCCGTACCGTGGCTCCACAAGATCGGCACGAGGCCCGCCATGATGGCGATCACAGTCATCATCTTCGGGCGCACGCGCTCGACGGCACCTTCCATGATGGCTGCCGTGAGGTCGGTGCGATTGACGGCGCGGCCTTCGGTGACCGCTTGTAGCTTCTGATCTTCCCAGGCGTGGTCCAGATAGATCAGCATGATGACGCCCGTTTCGGCGGCCACGCCTGCGAGCGCGATGAAGCCCACGGCGACGGCCACCGACAGGTTGAAGCCCATCCACCACATCAACCACAGCCCGCCGACCAGCGCGAAGGGAAGCGACAGCATGACGATCAGCGTTTCCGTCATGCGGCGGAAGTTGAGGTAGAGCAGCAGCAGGATGATCAGCAGCGTCAGCGGCACAACGACGGCGAGTCGCTTTTTGGCCCGCTCGTAGAACTCGAACTGCCCACTCCAGATGGCGTAGTAGCCTGGCGGGAACTTGACCGAGGCGGCAACGGCCGTCTTGGCGTCGGCGACATAGCTGCCAAGGTCGCGCTCGCGGGCGTCGACGAAGATGTAGGCGGCGAGCTGTGCGTTCTCAGTGCGGATGGAGCCTGGTCCGCGCACCAGCGAGACTTTCGCGACCTGTCCGAGCGGGATCGAAGCGCCGTTGGGCAGGGGCACCAGAACCTCTCGTGCGATCGCCTGCGGATTGGAACGAACATCGCGCGGGTAGCGCACCGACACGCCATACCGCTCGCGCCCTTCGACGGTCGTCGTCACGGTTTCGGCACCAAGCGCCGATGACACCACCTCCTGCACGTCACCCATCATCAAACCATAGCGGGCAAGTTCCTTTCGGTCGGGCTCGATGTCGAGGTAGTAGCCGCCGATGATGCGCTCAGCAAACGCACTCGATGTACCAGGTACCGTCTTGATGGCTATCTCGATCTCGCGCGCCAGCTTCTCGATGACGCTGAGATCCTGGCCGATGACCTTGACGCCGACAGGTGTGCGGATGCCGGTCGCCAGCATGTCGATGCGCGCCTTGATCGGCATGGTCCAGGCGTTTGACACACCTGGAAACTGAAGTGCCTTGTCCATCTCCTGAATCAAGCTGTCGATGGTGACACCAGGACGCCAGTCCGTGGGCGGCTTCAGGTTGATGATCGTCTCGAACATTTCGGTTGGCGCGGGGTCGGTTGCTGTCGCGGCACGACCTGCCTTGCCGAACACGCTCTCGACCTCGGGGAAGGTCTTGATAATTCGATTCTGGATTTGTAGCAGCTCGGCCGACTTGGTGATGGAGAGACCCGGCAGTGTGGTCGGCATGTACATAATCGTGCCCTCGTTGAGGCTCGGCATGAATTCTGACCCGAGCTTTGTCGCAGGCCAGATGCTGCCGGCAAGCACGAGCAGTGCAACAGCGATTGTCAGTCCTTTCGCCTTCAAAACGCCGCGGATGATCGGCCGATAGAGCCAGATCAGCACCCGATTGATCGGGTTCTTGTGCTCCGGGATGATGCGTCCACGCACGAACATCACCATCAGCGCCGGCACGACAGTGATGGAAAGGATCGCGGCAGCCGCCATGGCGAATGTCTTGGTCCAAGCGAGTGGCTTGAACATTAAGCCTTCCTGCGCCTCCAGGGCAAAGATAGGCAGGAACGATACGGTGATGATGAGGAGGGAGAAGAACAGCGACGGACCAACCTCGCTCGCCGCCTCGATCAGTACCTCGGCACGCGGTTTGTCCGGGGCTGCGCGTTCCAGATGCTTGTGCGCGTTTTCGATCATGACGATGGCCGCATCAATCATGGCGCCAATTGCAATCGCGATGCCGCCGAGACTCATGATATTCGACGAGATACCAAGCGCCCACATACAGATGTAGGCGATGAGGATACCGAGCGGCAGCGTGATGATGGCGACCAGCGCACTACGCGCATGCAGCAGGAACACGAAGCACACCAGTGCGACGATGGCGCTTTCCTCGATCAGCGTGACTTTCAGAGTGGTGATGGCGCGGTCGATCAGGTCGGAGCGATCGTAGACGGGCACGATCTCGGTGCCTTCTGGCAGACTGCCTTTGATCTCGGACAGGCGCTCCTTGATGCTTGCGATCACGGAGAGGGCATTTTGCCCATAGCGCTGGATGGCGATACCGGAGACGACCTCGCCTTCGCCGTTGAGTTCGGTCACGCCGCGCCGCTCGTCGGGCGCAAGCTCGACGCGGGCGACGTCCTTGATCAGGACCGGCGTGCCGCCCTGCGCCTTGAGCACGATGTTCTCGATATCGGCGATGCTCTTGAGATAACCGCGCCCGCGCACCATGAACTCGGTCTCAGCAAGTTCTACCACGCGGCCGCCCACGTCCATGTTGGACTCGCGGATGGCGCTACCTACCTTGGACAAAGGGATATCGAATGCGCGCAGCCGGCGCGGATCAACGACAACGGCATACTGGCGCACGAAGCCGCCGACGCTGGCAACCTCGGCGACCCCTTGCGCCTTGGCGACAGCGAAACGCACCTGCCAGTCCTGTGTGGTGCGCAGTTCGGCGAGGTTCCGCTTTTCCGCCATCACGGCATACTGGTAAACCCAGCCGACGCCGGTTGCGTCAGGCCCGAGCGTCGGCACCACCCCTTGGGGCAAGGTTTGCGTGACGCTCGATAGAAATTCAAGAACCCGGCTGCGCGCCCAATAGATGTCGGTGCCTTCTTCGAAGATGACGTAGACGAACGAGACACCGAAGAACGAGAACCCGCGTACCACCTTAGAGCGCGGCACCGACAGCATCGCTGTCGAGACCGGGAAGGTGACCTGATCCTCAATCACCTGCGGCGCCTGGCCGGGGAACTCCGTGAAGACGATAACTTGGGTGTCCGAGAGGTCGGGGATCGCGTCGAGCGGCACCTTGGTCAGGGCGTAGAGACCGGCCCCTGTCACAAAAACGATCGCGATCAGAACCAGCGTCAGGTTGGTGGCAGACCAGCGGATGATGCGCGCGATCATGGCTGCTTCTCCGTGGTCGCATGTCCAGGAGCCATAGACGCGGGCGGTTCAGCATCGGGGGATTCGCTGAAACCAGCCAGCGCGGCCTTCAGATTGCTCTCGGCGTCGATCAGGAAATTCGCCGCGACGACGACGTTGTCACCGGCCTCGATGCCGTGCGTGATCTCAACGTAGCCGTCTCCACGCAGGCCCACTTTCACAGGCCGCGGCTCGAAGCGACCTTCACCGCGATCGACGATGACAACTTGGCGGTTACCGCTGTCGATAAGCGCCGAGACCGGCACGACGAGTCGCTCGGCCTCGCCCTCGCCGGCGTTGATCTCGACGTCGGCAAACATCTCGTGCTTGATGCGATGATCAGGATTTGCGACCTCGACACGCACCTTCGCCGTGCGCGTCGCCATCTCCAGTTCGTGCAGCACAAAGGTGACATCGCCTTCGAACACTTCTCCAGGAAAGGCGCGAAAGCTCACCTTGGCAGCGGAGCCGATCCGGATCTGGCCGATGTCCTGCTCGGCCACGTCGGCGATGACCCAGATCGACGAGAGGTCGGCAAGACGCATCATCTCGTCGCCAGCCTTCATCATCATGCCTTCGACGGCCTTCTTCTCCATGACCACGCCGGAAACGGGCGCTGGCCAATCGAACGAGATCACCGGTACACGCGTGCGCCTGAGCTCATCCATCACAGCTTCCGGTAGCTGCAGGTTTGATAAGCGCTGCAGGGCGCCCTTGTCGTCGCGATTGCCGGCGGCATTCGCGGAAATGCGGTAGTCGACCTGCACCTTGACCATGTCCGGGCTGTAGATGCGGAACAGCGGCTCGCCCTTTGTCACATGGCGACCGGTCTCGTTGACGTAGAGCTTCTCGATAAAGCTGTCGGCGCGCAGCGCGACCGTCAGAAGTGTGCGCTCGTCGGGCTTGGCGACGCCGGGAGCACGGATCGGCCGCACCAGGCGACGCATCGTGGCTGGCTCACTGCGCACGCCGGTGCGCTGCATCTTGGCGACGCTGACCTTGACCGAGCCAGCATCCTCATCCTCGCCCTCGTAGACGGGAATGTAGTCCATCCCCATCCAGTCCTTCTTAGGGATTGGCGAGGTGTCCGGCAGCCCCATCGGATTGCGATAGTAGAGCAGCTTCTTCTCGCCACCGTCGGCTCCCTTCGGTGTGACCTTGGGTTTTGCCTGAGCAAAATCGGCCTCCTCATCATCGTGGACGGGTACGTAGTCGCGCCCATCGGCGGTCTTCTTCGGCTCGGCGGCAAAGTCCGTGTCGTCGTCGGGATGCATCCAGTAGAGCACCTTGCGCTCCTTCTGGGGCGCAACCGGCATGGCGGCGGCCTCGTCGGTGGACGACACCATCCATCCCCGCGGATCAGGCCATGCGCCTGCCCCGATCCGATATCCGGCAAGGCTTGCGGTGAGGATCGCAGCGATGGCGATCCCACGGGTGAGGAGCTTGTTCATGGGAAACTCCTCAGTCCTTGGCCTGGAACACGACGACGCCCTCGACCGTATCCTTCTGCCCGGGCACTTTGGCCATGACGCGGAACGCCCAGCCGCCAGCCATGGTCAGGTCGGCCTTGAAGCGATAGACGCCCGGCTCGGTTGCTGGCATGGCCTCGTGCCTCGCCGTCATCGCTTCCATCTTGTCGGGGCCCATGTCGAGCCTCGTCCGGAAGAGGACGGCGCCGGCCACGGGTTTGCCCGTTGCTTTATGAACGAGGCGGACGGCCAACTCGCTGCCAACTCCGTTCTTCACGTCGGACTTGAGCGGCTGGAACTCGTAGTCGGCTGCGCCTGCTAAGGCGGTCGATGCGGAAAGCGCTAGGGCAATTCCGGCAAAGCTTGCACGAAAAGTTGTCGAGAACGTCATGATCAGATCCTGTCCATAGGGGGGCAGCGCGCATCAGCGTCATGCCGACAGCGTTTGGCGCACGGAATAGGTCCATGCATCAAGGCCCGCGACGATGCGCGGGCTGGTCACCGATGGATCAGATTCGAGGAGGTGGTGGCTGAGGCTGCTCCAACCAATCAGGCGGATGCACAAGCTCGGTCGGCCGGAACAGTGCCGCCACCTGTATGACGTTTGGGCGTGACTGCTGGGCGAGCCCGAGGAATTGGTAGCATTTCGCCATGCAAAACTCGGGCGGGCAGGCCTTGTCCTTGTCACAGCACAGACAATCGTCCGGGCTCGCGGCTCCCTTCATCATGGAGGCACAGTCCTCCATGGGAGCAGCGGCTCCACTGTCGTCGCCTTCAACCGAATGGGAGGCCGTATGAGTCACCGCCACGCTCATTGCCTCCGCTCCGTCCGACCATGCAGCCGCCAACGGCGCGAGCACGATCGCAATCACAACGAGCACAGACAGAATTGCGCGACTTCGGGTCAAGGTGAGAGACCTCCGACTGGTACTCTTCGGAGTAGAACGCAGAATGGTCAACGCAAATTTGCGTGTTCAGGCCGGCTTGGCTGGGTCACGTAACGCGTCAGCCGACTAAGGTGCGGTTTCAAGGCCTTGGGTAGAATTTCAGTGCATCGATGCCCCGGGGCTGGCTCCCGATCAGGCTAGACCATCATGTCCGCTGGGGACACGGGTGACCTGGATGGTGACCCGCCCCGACGTGTCGACTAAGGCGCATGGAGCGCAACGGGGGATATAACGGCATGCACATCGACACCGCCGCCATCCCAGCGATCCGCGCGAATTCCATCAGGCGGGCTCTTCAGGTTGATCCATTGCTTTGATCCGAATTTGTGGAATTGCGAATGTAGTCAGGTTTGTGGCGCCTATCTTCTAGACAAATTTGGAATAGCCGCTAACACACCTCCGTCACTTGCGCCGCCAGCACATACCCCTCGCCCCGGACAGTCTTGATGAACTCAGGATCGCTTGGATTGTGCTCGATTTTTCGGCGCAGTCGGGCGATATGCACATCGATGGCGCGGTCTGCGATGTAGGTCGTTTCGCCATGGACGAGGTCGAGGATCTTGTCCCGGCTCAAGACAATGTTGGGACGCTCCAAGAGCGTTCGCAGCATCGCGTATTCCATCGCAGTCAGTTTTGCGGGTTGACTCGTGCTGATTTGGCAAAGGACACGCGATTGAAGGTCAAGCTTCCAATCGCCAAAGCACAACGATGAGGGTGCCCCCTCCGGTGCTATTGCAGGCGACTTATACTCGTGCGCCCGCCGAAGAACGGCTTTAATCCTCGCCAAGAGCTCGCGCGGCTCGAAAGGCTTGGTGATGTAGTCGTCGGCACCGAACTCAAGACCGATTATGCGGTCGAAGACTTCCGATCTGGCCGAGAGTACGACGATAGGCATCTTCGACTCGGCGCGCAATTCCTTCGTGATGTCGAGACCGTCCCGATCGGGAAGGATCAGGTCCAGGACGCAAAGATCGAAAGACTGTGTCTTCAATACTTTTGCCATCTCGGAAGCCGTTGCGACGCACCGCACGACGTAGCCCTCCTTGCTGAGATAGCGGTCCAAAAACCCCGTCAGCTGCGGGTCGTCGTCGACGACCAGGATGCGGTCGGGCATTAGATTGCGTGGCTCCTGCGATTGTGCCGTATGTTCATGTCGCGGTCCTCCATACTTATCGAACGGTCCTGCTAATTGCTTGAGGTCACGGCCATGCAGAGAGCAAAAGAACCAGCCATTTCCAGGCGCCGAGCATATGCGATCGGCTTCGGCGCCGCCATCCTGCTTCTTGCGACAGTCATCGTCGGCATTTATCTCGGGCGCGAAACCCAAAAGCGTTTCCAGGATATTTCTGGTAGCTGGTCTGATTTTTCGGAGCAGGCCGACCGGAAAGGACTCTGGCTCAGCGAGATCCGAGGCCACCTCGGCTACGGCGGCATCATCCACGACTTCAAGAATTACGTGCTGCGCAAGGACGATATCTACGTCACTTCAGTGAAAAAGAGGCTTCCGAGCCTTTACGCTACGTTGGATGCCTACCTGGCAAGTGCGCCCTCAGGTCCAGAACGCGACGCGCTCGAGTCAATACGCGGGACGATTGAGGCTTACGAAGCCCGCATCCCCATTGCCGAGCAAGCCGCGCGGGAAGACTGGGAGGTCACTCGGACGGATCGACTGGTCAAGGTCGACGACACGGCCGCAATCGGAGCCCTGCAGAACCTGGAAGCACACTGGCGCGCGAAGCGACGAAGTGCGACCATCGAAATTGCTCGATCAGTATCGGAGGGAGAGGAACTTATTCGTTTGGGGTTTCGATTCCTGGCAGCGCTGGCGGCAGTGTCCCTCATCTTGTTCGCACTGCTGTTCCTGCTCGTCCGGGAACTTCGCGACGCTATTCTTCGATTGGTAGACGAACTTGCAGAGCGGCTTCGCGCCGAGCGATCTGAGAAGAAGTTGATGCGGGCCGTCGAGCAAAGCCCGGCCACGATCCTGATCACGGACACGGACGGGCGCATCGAGTACGTTAACCGGCGCTTCGAGGAATTGACGGGATACACGCGAGACGAGGTCGTCAATAGGACTCCCAGGATTATTCAGTCAGGAGAGACGACGGTCGACGAATATCAAATGATCCGCAAATCCCTGGGCAAAGGCCAAGAATGGCGCGGTGTGTTCCGTAATCGCAAGAAGGACGGCAGTCACTTTTGGGCGGAGACGACCATTCTTCCGCTTACCAATGAAGACGGCGAAATACAGAACTATATCGGCATCGGTGAAGACGTCACGGAAAAGAGGAAGGCCCGCGAGCAGATCGTCAAGGCGCAAAAGATGGAAGCGGTCGGGCTTTTGGCGGGCGGGGTTGCTCACGATTTCAACAATGTCTTGACGACTATTCTCGGGGCTGCGCACCTGGCAAGCCTCGATGCCGAACCCGATAGCGATATTGGCGGTGAGATCGCCCAGATCGAGATTGCCGCGAGGCGTGCGCAATCGCTGGTCCAGCAATTACTTACATTTGCACGTCGGCAACCTGCAGCGCCCCAGAAGCTTGACCTGAAGACGGAGGTTGACGAAGTCGTCAAACTCGTCGAGGCATCAATTCCGCCGACGATCCAAGTTTCAACGTCGTATGAGGAATCCGAGACATGGGTGCTGGCAGATCCGACTCATGTGCACCAGGTGGTGATGAATCTCTGTCGCAATGCTGCCGAGGCCGTTCCGCACGACTCCGGCCGCATCCAGATCTCGATTGTTGCCAATGCTGATCGGCCGGAGAGCCTGTCGGGTCAGTCGAACGGCCACGATTCTTGGCTAAAACTCGTTGTCGAGGACAATGGGCCTGGTGTGTCTGGCGATGCCGCCAAGAAGATCTTCGATCCGTTCTTTACCAGCAAGCCACTGGGCAAGGGCACAGGTCTTGGTTTGACGATGGTCGCGACGCTCGTGCAAGACATGGACGGTGCCGTTGCCCTCGTAAGCCAACCGGGTGAAGGTGCGCGCTTCGAAGTGGTCCTGCCGCAGGTCGAGCCGGGCGTGAGCGACAAGGCGACGAGCGCGACGCTTCCACATGGAACGGAGCACATCCTGCTTGTCGATGATGAGGCCGACGTTGTCTCGACATTACGCCGACTGCTCATGCGGCTCGGGTACCGTGTCGCCGCTTATACCGATCCACGCAGTGCGCTCGAGGCCTTTTCCAGGGAGCCGGGAAGGTTCGATCTCGTGATGACGGATCTCGTGATGCCCGAGATGAATGGCGAGGTGCTGGCGCACGAGATCAAGCAAATCAACCCCACATGCCCAATCATCTTGTGTACCGGCTATCGCCCCAAACAAATGGGTGATGGACGGCAACGTTCGGTTCATGTGGACAATCGGGCTGACTTGGTTCGCCGCAATGCTCTCTTCGCAGGAACTCTCCGCCCGTGTGGGGGATCTTACGATCCGCAATCCGCACCAGCCGCGCAATGTCGACCGCGAACATCTCGTGAAGACGTTCATCGACCGCGTCGACTCGGGAGGCATGGTGCTTGTCGATTCCGACATCTATCCCGTCGATCCGCTCAACACGCAATATGCCGACATCGTATTGCCGGCTGCTGGCTGGGGCGAGGTCGATTTCGCGCGCTGCAACGCGGAGCGCCGTCTCCGGCTTTATGCCAAGTTCAACGATCCACCGGGAGAGGCCAAGCCCGACTGGTGGGCCATCGGGCAGTTCGCGCAGAAGATGGGATTCAAAGGCTTCGACTGGAAAGACTCCAATGAGATCTTCGAGGAAGCGGCCCGTTTCTCGCGCGGCGGCGTGCTCAACTACTATGCGCTGGCCGTTCATGCCAAACGCGAGGGCAAGAAGGCCCACGAGAAGCTCAGGGAACTTGGAACAACCGGCATCCAGACCCCGATCCGTGTCATCGACGGTAAGTTGACCGGCACGCCTAAGCTGCATGACCCTTCCAACGAATGGGGCGAACTCGAAGACGTCACCACCGACCAGAAATGGCTCTATGCCTTCGGTACGCATACCGGCAAGGCCAATATGCTGAAGGCGCCGTGGAACAACGACAGCTGGTCGGACTTCTACGAGGCGATCAAACCGCGCAAGGAGAAAGGCGAGATCTGGATCACCAATGGCCGTGTCAACGAGACGTGGCAGTCTGGCTTTGATGATCTCAGGAAGCCCTATCTGGCAAAACGCTGGCCATGGCCGCATATCATAATCCATCCCGATGACGCCAAGCCTCAAGGGATCGAGTCAGGCGACCTCGTCGAAGGCTTCAACGATACGGTCTACGTCCAGACGGGTGCCCCCGTCGGCGTGAAGGACAAGGATCTGAGCTTCACCGAACTCATGAAGAACGGTCACATCAAGACCGTGACGGGACAGTTCGTGGCGGTCGCCATAGTGTCCGATGAGATCAGGCCAGGCGTCGCCAAGGCCGCCTTCAACTATCCCGGCTCCATGGCGAACTCCGTATGCCATGCCGTGCCCGACCCGGTCAGCGGCAACTACCGCTACAAACTCGGACGCGGGGTCCTGCGGAGAGTTGGCGAGTCTGCGTATAAGCGGAACTTCCTCGAGATGTCGCTGAAGCCGCGACCAATCCTCGAGGCCTGACGAACCCAGAGCGACGGACGGCGCATCATCGCGCCGTCCGATCGCCCAAACCCTCACTTGTTCACAGGTGCCTGACAAAGTGCAACCCATGATCCAACGGCCCACGATTGGTACGATTGTATATGACGATGCCGACGGCCCTCGTGTGGATAGCATCCTGGCGGAAGTGGTCTGTGAACTTCGGCGTTCCGGTGTGCGCCTTGCCGGGGCTGTCCAGCACAACTCCGATGGCGGCGACCGCTCTTGCTGCGATATGCGGCTCGAAGATCTTGGCACCGGGCGTCTCATTGAGATTTCCGAACGACGGGGCCCGGAGGCCAGAGGGTGCCGGCTCAATCATCTGGCACTTGAGGATGCGGTCGGACTGGCAACGGCTTCGATCGAAGCCGGCGCGGATCTTCTGATCGTCAACAAGTTCGGAAAGCGCGAGGCGGACGGTCGCGGTTTCCTGCCTCTTGTCGGCATGGCGATCGAAAGGTCTACAGCTGTGCTGATTGCAGTCAGTGCGTCCAACATTGCGGCCTGGAATGACTTCGCGGCAGGACTTGATGAGCGCCTTCCTGTCGACATGGAAGCTGCAAGGAACTGGTGCCGTTCTCTGGCGCCTGAAGAGGTCTTGTAGCCTTGATCGGAGAGATGCTGCGGGAAGTCCTTGCCGTGTGGCTTCATCTACCACGGAGCGCTTTCTATGGCTGCGGGCTTTCGGGAAGACCAGGGTATGAATGCTCCTTGCGATAGTCGAAAAGAGGTGCCGGCGTTGTCGTGGACGAGGCACGCGATCTGGAGCAAAGCGCTATCTGTATTGAACTCGGCGCAGGCTGCTCACCCCGCGCAGCAGGACAACATCTTGACATCCTTGTTGAAAGTTTGCGCCGCGAGCTTTAAGCCTTCAACCGTCGTTAGATAGGGGAAGATCGTCTCGGCGAGCTGCTCGACAGTCATGCCGAACTTGATCGCCATTACCGCCGTCTGGATGCTGTCGGCGCCTTCAGGTGCGAGGATATGGGCACCGAGAAGCTTCCGGCTATCGGCATCCGCGACCAGCTTGATGAGTCCGCGCGTATCTCGCGCCGCCAATGCACGCGGCACGTTATCAAGCGAGAGCACGGACGTCGCCACTGCGTGGCCGGCAGCTTTGGCGGTCGCTTCGGTCAGTCCGACGCTGGCCACCTGCGGGTCCGTGAAAACCACTTCGGGCATGGCGCTGTTGTCGTAGACGAGGCTGTCGCTGTTGAGCGCATTCTTAGCTGCTAGCTTGGCACCGTAGGCGGCCATATAGACGAACTGGTCCCGCCCGGTCACGTCGCCTGCCGCATATGTGTCCTTGCGCGATGTGCGCATCCGGTCATCGACCGCTATCGCGCCGCTGTCGGTTTGCCGGATACCTGCCTCGGCGAGCCCGAGCTGCTCGACGTTGGGGCTGCGGCCCGTTGCCACGAGTATCTTCTCGGCAGTGAGGACCTTGGACCGATCCATTAATCGGATAGACAATGCGGCGCCATCATCGGTCTTCCGGCAGCGCTCGTAGGCAACACCGCCAAGAACAGTGATCCCCTCCTGCTTGAAGTAGACGCCAAGCGCCTCGCTGATTTCCGGCTCTGCCGCCGGTAGCAGGCGGCTGCGGCATACGATCGTCACCTTGACGCCTGCGCGGGCGAAGACCTGGGCTAACTCCACCCCCACGAAGCCACCGCCCACCACGATTAAGCTTTTCGGCAAGTCCTTGAGATCGAGCGCCGTCGTGCTGGTCAGAAAATCGATGCTCTCGATGCCGGGGATCGCCGGCACGCCGGGGCGTGTTCCCGTCGCGATGATGACCTTCGGTGCGCGAACGAGCGAGCCGTTCACCAAGGCGCCCCCATCGGCAAGCCGCGCTGCGCCTTGCGTGTAGGCGATGTTGTTGTAGGCTGGTAGCAGGTCCGCATACTTTGCCTGCCGCAGGCTCGACACGAGCGCGTCCTTCTGGGCGATGAGCGCCGCCCAGCCCGTCACGCTGCCGCTCGCGCGAACCCCGTCGAAGCGAGCGGCCACTCCCGCCTGATGGACGTTCTCCATGGCGCGGATCAGCGCTTTGGACGGGACGCAGCCGACATTGACGCAGGTGCCGCCTATCGTGCCGTCACCGATGAGCGCGACGTTCGCGCCTTGCTCAGCCGCTGTGATGGCAGCAGAGAAGCCGGCCGAGCCAGCCCCGACGACGACTAGATCGTAACCTTCGCTACTGGCGCAGCCATCACTCATTGCGTTGCCGTCGTGTCGGTAGTGGCAAGCGTGGCGGGATAACCCGCTTTTGTCGTCGCTCCCATCAAGGCGTCAGCCGTCGTTTTTGCGTCATCGAACGTGACCGTTGCCGACTTTTTCTCGAATGAAACGGCGACGTTGACCACACCGGGAATCGCAGTGAGCGACTGCTTGACGATGTAAGGACAGCTGGCACAGGTCATATTTTCGACGGCAAGGTGCACGGTCTGCTCGGCCGCCAAGGCTATTACCGAGGTGAGCAGACCGACGCCGAGGACTGTCATTTGGACGATAAGTTTCATGGGGGTTCTCCTTGCGCTATTCATTTCAAAAGCAGCGGCGCCACGAAGTCGAACGACAGTGCGGCAGCGACCAGCATGGTCGCGATCCAGAGGCTCGACTTGACCAATATGTTCGGCAGGGGGCGGGCGCATGAGCCGTCGGGGCAGGCCTGATTCGGGCGCACACTGACGAGGTAGTAGCCATACCCGAGGAGTGCGATCGTACCGGCCGCGAAGAATGGTTTGTAAGGCGCGAGCGCCGTGAAGTTGGCTATCCATGCCCCTGAGATACCGAGGCTGAACAACACCAGCGGCAGGATGCAGCACGATGAGGCCGCAAAAGCGCCGAGGATGCCGCCGAGCGCGATCCATCGCGCGCGAGCCTGCTCGCTGACCGCCTGATCCGGTGGGGTTTCGGTGGCGTGTCTCTCGGTGCTCAATGCCATCGTGGATCGTCCTTCTTGTCTTTACCCATTAGGCATGCACCCTGTAGTAACTACAGCTTCAAGCGAAAAGTTTTCACGGGAGTTCAGTTTCTTGCGAGCCGACCAGTTCCCAATCGGGGCGCTATCTGCCGCCACCGGCGTCAACATCGAAGCCATTCGGTACTACGAGAAGATCGGCGTCATGCCGGCACCGCCACGCAACGAGGGCGGGCAACGCATCTATGACGTCAACCATCTCAAACGCCTGACGTTCATCCGTCGCGGGCGGGAACTTGGCTTCTCGCTCGACCAGATACGCGAGTTGCTCGGTCTCGTGCGCGGTCACGGCCTCACCTGCGCCGAGGTCAAGACGATGACAGATGCGCACGTCACCGACATCCGTAGTAAGGTGAAGGATCTCAAGAGAATCGAACGGGTTCTGACGCAATTGTCCGCCCAATGCAGCGGCGATGCCGTACCGGATTGTCCGATACTGGAGGCACTTAAATTGGACGTCTGAGACGCTTGGATGGAAGTGGTGAAGCTCGCGCCCCGCATTGCGCTGCTGGTGCCCGCTTATGATTCGATGGGCTGACGAATTGCTATCTGCTTCGCGAGCCCGACAAAAGGACGCTCGGGGTCAGCGGAACGTGTGGTTGATCGCGTTTATCCGGTCGTCGTACAGCGCGGCGCACTATTCATGAAAAGCCAAGCTGTCCTTCTGCAGCAGGGGGTGGCTTCGAGCGGCTCGCACGAAAGCGCCGCCGGGGATGCAGCGCGCCATCGGGCGTCTGTCCCGCCTGATCGGACGGGCCCGCGACAATGGCTGAGGCGTCGGCGCCGGTCCGCTCTCCTCATCCCTCATCAATCGAAATCAGCCGTGCGATCTCATCGGTCTTGAAGCCGATGACCGAGGGTCGGCGAATTCCGGGCAGCACGGCGACGTCGTAGAGTTCGCGCACGACGCCTTCGATGCGCACCCACTCCCTCATGTCGCCGGTCGTCAAGTCGATGACGGCAAGGCCGCACCGCGCCTCGGCGTCGCGCTGGGTCAACGCCTCGTCGAGAGGCAGGCCAGAGAAGGTTCGATTGTCGCGCGGCAGCGAAAGCCCGACGATCGCGTGGTTGCCGAGGAAGGCGAGGCCACGCGCATAGCCCGGGCAGAACGCGACCGGCTCGAAGCGACCGGCAGCCAAATCCACCCAGCCGAGTTCGCCGGTGCCGGAATTCAACAGCCACAACCGGCCCTCATGCCAGCGCGGCGAGTGCGGCATCGAGAGGCCCTCGATCACCACCGCGCCGGATGCCACGTCGATCAACACCCCGCCATCGCGGCGCTTGTCCCGCCAGCCGTCGCCGACGTCCGAACGCGAAACGGCGGTTGCGTGCGTCGGTGCGCCATCGCGCAAGGCCATGCCGTTCAGGTGGCAGCGGTCCTCGGCGGCGAGCCGCGAGACAAAGGGCGGGGTCCACAGCGGTCGAAATGAATGTCCATCGCTGACGGCAGCGATGCAGGAGAAGAGCGTGTTGACGAACACCGGCCGCCCGTCTGGGCCGAACCCGACGTCGTGGGCATCGACGTCGCCGGTAATCCAGCTCGCGTGCGGTGAGAAGACGGCATCGAAGCCGCCGGCATCCGCTCCCCCATCGGCCAGCAGGTTGTCGAAGCGGTAGATCTGCACCTGGGTCGCCAGCGCCAGCGCCCGGCCGTCGGAACTGACGCCCAATCCCATGCAGCGCGTGAAGGTCCGCTCGAACACCGACAGCCGTCCATCCGGCTTCACACCGACCATGAACAGTTTGCTGCCCTGATAGGTCGTGAAGGCGATGCTCGCCCCGCTACCCGCCAACCAGTTCGGGAAATGACGGGATGATGACAACGCGAACGTTTCGGCCGGTGCGGCATCGGTCATTTGGGCGGTCCTGCCATAACGGTTTCGTGACTCTGATGAACCTTGACTCTTAAGTGCACTGACAGACAGTCGTTCAGAAAGCTTGCAAGCAAAGGCGAGCGGCTAAGTCTCTTATATTCAGCATCGACGAGTGCGCAAACGGGGCGCGAATAGCGTGACAATTGCGAAACATCACCGTTTGAAAGGTCATTTTCTTGCGGCGCGCCCCATGTCGATGCACACCTATCCCCTTAACTCAGGCGGCGCGATGAACCAGCGGCTGCGCACCGTGTCGCGAACGAGGGCGCGCATCGTGAGGGGTGGCCGGGCGACGAGGCTTTCGAGGACACGGGCGGCGATGCGTGTGACACCGTCGGTCCGGCGACGGTTATGGCGAAACGCGTACTCGTCGAGATAGGCCTGCAGGTGCTTGGGCCTCACCGCGCCTGAATTAAAGGGATATGCTTGGTAACGGCTTCGCAAAACTCTGCAATACTATCCGCCTCACACTCCATCGCCGCCCGTCGTGGCGAAGCCGCGCCTCCGGCACGAGGGCGGCCATCCGGGGGGTGTTCGCGAACGGTTGCCAGTGACGCCCCTGGATGGTCGGGTCATGCCGGAGACATGCTTCCAGCATGGGCCCGGCCATGGAGTTGGTGGATCAAGCGGGTTTCCGGTACTAACGGGATATGCATGTCCTGAAGTCGTGTTGGGCTGTTTGGCGTTGCCAACACTTCCTTTGCTCAACACTCATTGCAGTTCCCAACATTCGGCAAGCCGATGTTGGTGGGCAAGCTGGTGTTGACGACCTGAAGTCGTGTTGGGCTCTCTTTGCCAACACTTCCTGAAGTCGTGTTGGGCTCTCTTTGCCGACACTTCCTGAAGTCGTGTTGGGCTGAGGGTCCTGCGCTGGGTTGGGACTCGTGCCGGGGCGCATTGCGTGCGGATCGCCGGTGGGCGGTCGGGCCGCGAACGGCAAGGCGGCCGGAGCATTCGTTTTTCGGAGCCTGACGTTCGGAAGCATTTGCCGCCCTGCAACCCGCGGATCACGCCCGCGTTGCCACTCACCCCGACTTGTGGCGCTCGAGGAACCTTGCGGCCCAATCCGCGTGTTCCCTGCTCCAGGCCAGCATGGTCGGAATGATATCGCGCAGGTCGGGGTCGTCGATGACCTCGTCAGCCACCTCCCAATACGACTTTGCATATCTGCGGTTGGCCTGGATGAAGCTCGCCTCGCGTCCCTGGAACGTATCGAGAAGCGCGCGAGCCAGTTCGATCTTGGCCTCCATCTGCATCGTAGTACTCCAATCTGTGCAAGTTGCCGGCCTGGGAATGCTGCCGGATGGCGTCTGCAATGATCCGCGCAATTGCAGTTGGGACTCAAGGCCCAATTGGCCGATATCGATAATTTTCGCTCACAGCGCCGATACTGGTCGGCCGATTCAAGGCCGAAGCAGGAACTTGTACTCCTGGAACACCTGATAGGTCAGTTCGCGATAGAGGTAGTTGGCGACCACGGCTTCGTTGCTGGCAGCGGTAAACTGCGAGTTGTATTTGCCGGCCAGATCCATGACCGCCTCGCGGCTGAACTCCCCGGCGGCAGCAAGCCGCGGCGGCGAAAGCATTTTCAGGACAGCCACGCCCCAGTCCAGGCTGGCACACTCCGAGAGCAACTCAAGGGCGATCTGCGGGCGACCGGTCGCCAGTTGCGTTGCTTCAGGTTCAGCTGATCCAATCTTGCGGACGGCGGCCGCCGCGGTCGACGGGCGGATCTGGCCGGGGCCAATCGAGAAATCTGGAACCGGCAAACCGGCGAGTACGGCGGCGCGAACGACAGCGGCCTCGACTGCGTGCTCGATAATGCTCGTATTGAGGCGCTCGACGGCCGCCAGTGCGCCCGCAAGCAGATGGTATTCGTCCAGCTGCCAGGCATCCGGGCAGTTTTCGGGACGCAGTGGGTATTTACGCGCCAGACGGCCGGCGGCCGCCGGGACATCCTTCCCGGCGAGTTGTGCAATAGACTGGCGTTCCTCGTGATCAAACAGGCCGACAATCGCGGTTGCGATGGCTGCAAGCAGCAGCAAAGCCGCAAGCGCAATTGTTCGGACGCGTTTCGGATCAGGTTGCATGCATTGGGATGATAACGTTCCAGGCGGCGACCAAGCCGTTGGCAGCGACACTCATTCCCACATTGGCCGCAAGCTCGCTCCAGGACGCCCCCTTCGAGGCGACGGCTTCACCGGCCTGATCGATCATGGTTTTCACGTTCTCTGGCGCGCCCTCGCTCATTCTTATTCCAATAAGCGCGCCGACGCGCGCAGTGAGGAAAAACGAAAAGATGTAGACGGCATAGAACAGCAGGAACACCTCCTTCTGATCGTGCCACGAACTTTGCACGACACGGTCCCACATCAGCATGATCGGCCAAGTCAGCAGGAATGCGGCAAGCGCGCCTGCAAAGCTCGTCGAAAACAATTCCCGGCGCCCGAAGACGAAGCCAACCGCCAGGCCGAACAAGAGCACCGGCAGCAGCCGGATGATGGTTGAGACGATGTAGTTTGCCAGACCGTCCTTTACCAATTCGCCGAAAATGATCTGCTTTGCTTCGGCCCGTTCGATCGGCTTGATGCCAGCTTGAGCGAATTTCTCGTTGAGGATCTCGCCGGCACCCGTCTTGATCGCGCCGGCATAAAACCCCGTCACGCCCCGGGGTATCGCCGAGGCGCTGTAGGCATCGGCAATGATGCCGTCGACGGACGACTTGGTCAGCGGCGCGGCCAGGGTTGCCAGGTTCTGTGAACTCGCAGCGGCGATGAATTCCGCATGCGCTTTGTTGGCCGCGGCGATCTCGATCGGAGTCAAAGCCTTGAGCGCAGGGCCGGCATTGCCGAACTCGGTAGGCGCTTCATTCGCCTGTTTCGAGCGGACATCTGCAAATGCAGTCTCGAGCCCATTGGACAGGACGGATTCGACGCGATTTCCGATTTGATAGTCGTATGCCTGCATGAGCCGGCGGTAGACGTCGCTGGTGGACTTCGCAGATGCGATGATCTCATTCAGCTCGGTTTCGCTCAGAGGGGTCAGGAACTGCTGCTGGCCGGCCGAATGCAGCGCGTTGCGAGCTTGCTGATCGATGGCCAGCGCAATCGAATAGATCTTGTCGATCTCGTCCTTCTCGAACAAGGCGGCGCCGTGCGGGTAACTTGTAGCGTCTGCGAATTTGGCGGAACAGTCGACCGACCTGCCAAGATCGTCGTTGGTCAGGTTGTGCTTTGCCATCAACTCGCAAAGCTTGGCGGCGGAAACGCTCGGCGGATCGACGATGAACGGCTCGGAAGCGCCGGCGTAAAGCTTGGAGAAACTAAAATAGTATTTTCCCGGCAGGAGCGCCGTCAGTTTGATCAGGAAAAGGATCACGAATGCGCCGACGAACGATAAAACGACATTCGCCCGGAATCCGAATAGATAATGAAGCACAGCTTCCCCCGTCTGCTTCTTGACCCTCGAACAATCTTAAGGGCGTTCAGCACGAGATGGAAGCAGCCGCGTCATTGCGCTAATTCGCAGGGAACATTCTGCAGGACCGGCAACGGTGCGCACTGAAAAATTGCGCACCACTCAGCATCACACACGCGCGGCCGTGGGCTGAACGACAATGCTGCCATAGCCGTCGACCCGTATTTCATCATCGCTGACGGCAATGTTGTCAAAGCCGACAGTGTGGAAGCGATCGAAATAGCTGCGCAGGGATTTTTCGATGCCCTTGTCGAAGTCGGGGCGGGCGACATGGGTGGCGCCCTGGACGACCTTGACGATCCTGCCGGATTTGACGATCAACTCGCCGTTCTTGAAGACGAACACGGGCGTTGCGAACATCGCTTCGCGGTCGGCCAGATCCTCGTAGACGGTGATGTCTGCACACGCGCCCACACCCAGATGGCCGCGGTCCTTGAGGCCGAGACTGCGGGCGGGGCCGGCGCGCGTCATGATGGCGATCTCATAGAGGGTATATTCGCGGTCGAGACTTGCCAGCACGCTGGAGTTGGCGGCGTCCGGGTTGATCTTCTGCAACATGTCGTTGCGGAAGCCCTTGTCCATCAACAGGCGGATGAGGTGCGGATAGAACGTGAAGGGCGCGCCGTTGGGATGGTCGGTCGTCAGGAAGATGCGCCAGGGGTCGTCGATCAGCAGGAAGAGTTCCAGGCCGATCGCCCATTGCAGCGCGTTGACGAAGCTCTTGTCACGGTAGCGCATCGGGACCACACCGCAACCCGCATCGCACTCGATATCCATGACCACCCATTTGTTCGGGCTTGCCGAACCGGTATTGCCGTACTGGCGCATGGAGTCGCCGGAAGCGGTGCAGGTCTGACCGAACAGCACCTGGCCGACGTCGATCGAAACGTTCTTGTGGCTGTTGACGAGTTCGGCAACGCGCGCCGCACCAGAAGAGAATTTGCGGTCGCCCTCGGTGCCGTAGCTGTGGAACTGGATATGAGTGAGGTGAACCGGCAGGCCCTCCATCCCGGCAATCGTATTCGCGGTCGTCTCGACGTTGCCTGGAACGCCGAGATTGCAACCGTGAACGTGCAGGGGATGGGTGATGCCCAGCTCCTTTACCGCCCGCGACAGGCTGAGGAGTACATCACGCGGCGTGACGCCGTAATGAGCGTGATGCTCGTCGAGATCGAGCTGGCGCTGGTTGAACTTGAAGGCGCTGATGCCGCCGGGATTGACGACCTTGATGGCAATCGCCTGGGTGGCGTGCAGGGTCCAGGCGACGTAGTCCTTGATCGCTTCGATATCTTCTTTCGCGGCGAGCTGGCGCAGGAAGAAATCGTCACTGCCGAGCATGGCGAACGCGCCCTTGTCGATCATCGGCGTGTCGGCCATCTCCATGTGCGCCTGGCGGGCGTTGGCGGGCAGCATGGCCGGCTCGAAACCGGCGGTATAACCCATTTCGGCATAGCGGTAGCCGGCGGTCAGCGTCGAGGGGACGGCATGGCCGCAACCCGCCCTTGTCAGATGGCCGCGGCAGACGGGATCGCCGCGATGATCCTCGGGCAGCATCAGCCGGCCGATGGTCATCTTGCCGCCACCGATATGGGTGTGCGGATCGATGGCACCCGCCATCACGACGCGGCCATGGAGTGGGTATTCATGATCGGCGCGACGGTCGAGGGGAGGTGCGATGATGACGCCGTCCTCGATATAGATGTCGCGGATTTCGCCATCCATACCGTTGGCCGGGTCGAAGACTTTACCGCCGGTCAGTTTGATCAACATCGTCAATGTCCCAGTGTTTAGAGTGCGGCTTCGATCGCGGCGAGCACGGAAGCTACGCTTGGATTGTCGGAGCGTCCCAGATTGCGCAACGGCAGGGAGACGACGCTGTCACAGCGGATGAGCTGGCCGGAGTGATCGATGCCCGGCGTTCCGACCGGGATGAATACGGCGGGTTTGCCGGCGGTGCTCATACCGGGCGGGCCGAGCAGAACGGTCGGGAGGCTCGTTTCCGGGGGACCAAGGTCAGGCGTGTAGGATGCGATCCAGACGAGCAGATCGGACTCGTTTGCGGCGAGCTTGCGCGGGACAGAGTTGTTCTCAGGATCATAATCCGGTGCGCCGCTGGCATAACTGACACGCGCCGGGTAACCGCTCTGCCAGCCGCAGACCGATGTTGCGGTCTGTCCGCCTTCGTCGCCGCCGAGCGTCAAACCCGCGGCGCGCGTGGTCTTGTTGAGCAGCCGGACGATATCGCAGACGGCGTGAACGGTCAGATCGGGGTTGTTGGTCTCCAGACCGGCCGGAGCCCACACCAGCACCGGATATTGGGCTTCGCTGAGCGTGCTGGCGAGTTGGTCGATGGCCGCCAGCGCAACGCCGGCGACGTTGTCGCCACTGACCGGGTGGCCGCGCATGCGCGAGAGAAGCGCGGCGACCACTTCGTCGACGCGGTCCATTGCGCACGGCAAGGTGACCACATTGCCGACGCGCGGTCCTGTTGCTCCCGACTGGTCGAGGCCGTCGCCGATGAAAACCACCGAGCGGGGTTTGAAACTGTCCTCGAACAATGTCGTTTCGGCACATACGATGCGTTCGAAAAAGCGCGGATGGAGCTTATGGATGTCGCTGCCGACGATCACGACGACATCGGCGCGGTTTCGCGTTTCGGTCAACGTCGACATGATCCAGCCGGTCGATTGCAGAATCTTCAGGTTGCTGGAGGCGGCTTCGCTCAAGGCGTGGTCGACGACGCCGCGAGAACGGTCGGCAAGCGACATGACGGCGCGCATTCCGCCAACGTCGGTCGCCAGCCCGCCATAGAGCGGCGCGGAAGATTTGCGGATCAACCTTGCGGCCTCTCCGATAGCGTCATTGAGTGGAACGTCGCGGCCGTCGATTTGCGGTGAAACGGCAGGCAGCGCGCGCTCGAAACCGGCGACCGCCTTGCCGCAACCGTTCTTCACGACTTTCAACGCCGCACCGGCGCGTGAAATTTTCAGGTCATCGCAGAGAAGACCGCAAAACGGGCATGGCACATGGTCGAACTCAACGGCTGCCCCTACGTCGCTCATGGATGGTCCTCTTCGGTCGTTTGCTTGCGCCAAGGTTGTTTTGCGTCGACCCGGGCTCGATTCGGCGAAATCTAAACACGATGCGGGGCTTGGATGAAAGTCTAAAGGCGGCTCGGACTTGTTACGTATCAGACCGAGGGGCTGCCTGTCAGGAGGAAGCGCTGCTTGATGCGGCGAAATAATTGATCCCGTACCTTCCGGTAGCTTTCAAGTATCAGGTCGTCGTCGGCATCTTCCGGGAGCGCGGTGGCGTCGAGCGTCGGCCAGTACTCGACCTTTACGGGATGGACCCTGGTCCATTCGAGCGCCTGGTGGTGGGCCTCGGGTGACAGTGAAATGATCAGATCGACCGGTTCGTCCTCGTAGGTCGAGATTGGTGTGGGCTTGTGCTTCGAAATGTCGATCCCTAGTTCGCCCATCACCGTCTCGCAAAAGCGGTCGACATCGCCGGCGCGTACGCCGGCCGAGCGCACCTTGATCCGCTTTCCGGCAAGATGGCGCAGAATACCTTCAGCCATCGGCGAGCGAACAGCATTCAGGCTGCAGGCGAACAGCACATGGCGCGGCTCGGCGCCCTGGGCCTGCGCCAGTGGCACTGGCTCATCCCTTCCAATGCAAGGCGCATATCAGCGTGAACAGCCGCCGTGCGGTATCGAAATCGACATCGATCCTGCCATCGAGACGTTCGGCCAGCAGCCGGCTGCCCTCGTCGTGAAGGGTCCTGCGGGACACGTCGATGGCCTGGATCTTGGATGGCGGGGCGGAACGAATTGCCTCGTAATAGCTGTCACAGATGAGGAAGTAATCCTTGACGATCTTCTTGAACGGCTGGAGCGAGAGAAGGTGCGTATCGAGGTCGGCGGCCTGCTCGTTGCCGACCGTCATGGCGAGGCGATCATCTGCAATCGACAGCTGCAGCCGGTAGGGCCCCTCGTCGCGTCCGACAAGCTTGAATTCGTTCGATTCGAGGAGATCGTAGATCGCGACTTCGCGTTCGTGTTCGACGTTGGGATTCTTCCGCGCGATCGTCGCCTGATCGAGATTGATCTCGTAAAGGCGGGAGCGGGATGTTGGGGATGGTCCGAACTCAGACATGGCAACTCACTTACCGGGACGTTTTGAGCCGTAACTCGACGGAGCGACGGTGACCTTCGAGGCCTTCGGAACGCGCCAATGTCATGGCGGCGGGTCCGAGCTTCTGCAATGAAGCCGCATCAAGCTTCAAAAGCGAAGTCCGCTTCATGAAATCGAGGACGCCGAGACCGGAAGAAAATCTCGACGAGCGCGCAGTCGGCAGGACGTGGTTGGTTCCTGCAACATAATCGCCGATCACCTCGGGTGTGTAGGAGCCGATGAATATCGCACCGGCATTGTTGATGCGGGCGGTCAGGTCCTCGGCGTTGGCGGTGGCAATTTCAAGGTGCTCGGCGGCGATGCGGTCGGCCAGAGGCGGCGCCTCGTCGAGCGAGCGCAGGATGATGATTGCGCCGTAGTCCCGCCAGCTCGGCGTGGCGATGGCGGTGCGGGGCAGGTCGGCCAACTGGCGTTCGACGGCGGCCTCGACCGCATCGGCAAAGGCCGGGCTATCGGTCATAAGGATCGACTGGGCGGCGGTGTCGTGTTCGGCCTGGGCGAGGAGATCGGCGGCGATCCACTCGGGGTCGTTATCGGCATCGGCGATGACCAGAACTTCGGAGGGACCGGCGATCGAGTCGATTCCGACCGTGCCGTAAACCTGGCGCTTGGCAGCGGCGACGTAGGCATTACCGGGGCCGACAATGGTCGTGACCGGTCGGATGGTGGTTGTGCCATAGGCCAACGCGGCGACGGCCTGGGCGCCACCGATGCGGTAGATCTCGTCGGCAACCATGCCGCCGGCCGCCAGCACCAGCGGGTTGACCTTGCCGTCCGGCATCGGCACCACCATGACGATGCGCGGTATGCCCGCGACCTTCGCAGGGACGCCGTTCATCAGCACGGAACTTGGATAGGACGCGGTGCCACCTGGGACGTAGAGGCCGACAGACTCGACCGGGGTCCAGCGCTCGCCGAGTTCGACGCCGGCCGCATCGGTATAACGGCCCGAAGCTGGCCTCTGGCGCTCGTGATGGGAGGCGATGCGTTCGCGGGCGAAATTGAGGGCTTCGAGCGAGTCAGGGCTTTCGCTTTTGACCCTCGCGACCGCCTCGGCGATTTCCTCGGCGGTGACCGCAATGCCGCGTTCGGCCAGGTCGATCCGGTCGAACTTTTTCGACAGCTCAATCAGAGCCTCGTCGCCCTGCGCGCGGACGTCCTTGAGGATCTTCGATACGACCCCGTCGACCTCCTCGGAGACTTCGCGCTTCTCGGCAAGGAGTGCCTCAAAGGCTGATTGGAAGCCGGGGTCGGAGCTGTTCAGTCGCTTTGCCATGTGAGCCGTGTTCGTTGCGTTTTCATTGCGTGTGGATTGGTTCGCCGCGCGATCCGCGGACCTACCATAGCAGATCGAAATATAGGTCCTGGCAACAAGCGGGCCGCCTCACCCTTCGCCGCCGTGGCTGTCGGGATGCTCGGGCCGGCTGGCGGTCGTCCAGGCGGCGCCGAGGTCCCTCATTTCGGCCTCGATGCATTCGACGTCGATGGCGATCTGAGGGCCGCCGGAGAAATACAGCGTCACCGTGCCGGAAGGGGCTTGCCGTTCCTCGAAGCCAATAGCCAGGAGCGAAAGTACATCCTGCTTGCGAGCGCGGTCGATCCCGCTGCTGCGGACCGCATCGACCTTCTCGAACCGTAGTGCCGTCTGGCGCCGGGCATACGTCTTGATGGTCTGTCCCGGCCTTGCCGATCCTGCCAAATCACCGCTGGCCGCGGTCCAATCAAATCGGTTGAGGACCAGTGCGAAACGGCGGCCGGCGGGCTGATAGGCGATATCGCCGGTGCGGCCGACTGCGTCCTGGAGATGCGCCGATATGACCTGGAGATCCTCGGTATCGAGCGCGATCAGTTTCAGCTCCGACATCTGATTGGACTTGCCTTGAAATGTTGCAGAACCGGCTGTTCGCGGGTGCGAACGGGCAGGAACAATGTTTGATACCGGGGGCGCAGGACGATGGCAACCGAACCTATCTACTAGTGTGGCGTCGCGCCTTAATTGACCTGTTGGTGCCGCACAGGAGTTGTCAATTGAGGCGCGCTGAACGCCACACTAAGCCATTGTTTTCGCTAGTGGCCTTCATGTCTCGCCTAAATCGTCAGCGGTTGCGGCCAG
>JAHJSN010000178.1 GCA_018830445.1 Alphaproteobacteria bacterium
GCTGGCCGCAACCGCTGACGATTTAGGCGAGACATGAAGGCCACTAGCCAAAACAATGGCTTAGTGTGGCGTTCAGCGCGCCTCAATTGACAACTCCTGTGCGGCACCAACAGGTCAATTAAGGCGCGACGCCACACTAGGTTTGCCGGGCTGGCAGCCGTATGGGTGCCAAATTCATTGCCCAGACAGGCTTGGCGATCAGGCGCTCGTTTGTGCGGCGTGTCCGAGATTTCGCAGCGCACGATAGGGTGAACACCATTCAAACTGAATAACACGTTGCGCAGGCCGTCAGTGCTCCACCATTTTTCTGTCGACGTTCGTTGTTAACAGAGGTAACTCGTAACGGGAATTCCAGATCCCACCAGTGGATGCTGGAGTCCCAAGAGGTGTTCCATTCAGTCATCTGGGGTTCACCCGAGATATGGCTGAATCCATTCGGGATACCAGTTGGGGTACCGAAAAACATCCCGATGGGGCCAATGTCTCAACGGCTAAATACAGTGGAGGACGTTCACGTGTATAGGTTAGCGCTTACGGTCTTGGCTTTGGCCCTGTCCGTTTCATTCGTTTCTGTCTCGTATGCAAGAGATGCCAGGGGATCCAAGTCTGAAGACTGGGCCCGACTGTTCGCAGAAGAACGCTCAAGGATCGACGTTATCGACATCGAACCGCGCATGGGCAGATTCGATAAGATCCGTATCATCGCCGTCAACGACGCCATATTCGTCAAATCTGTCCGCCTCCAGCTGTCCGGCGGCAAAGTACGTGAAGTCAAGGTTGACCAGTTGATCAGGAAGGATTCCTCCACGGTCGAGATCGACCTGCCGGGTGATCGCGAGACCATCCGCGGGGCTGAAGTCGAGTACAAGGTCCGGCTGCCGAGCACGGCCTACGTGGCGCTGGAAGGTCTCGTTTCCAATGAGCCAGGCGGGTTCGAAGTGCTCGAGAGCAAGGTTCTCGATACCAAGGACGACCAGGTGACGCTGCGTGTGGAGAGCGAAACGCCGGTTACTTCGATCCGCCTACGCGCCTGGGTCAATCCGGTGCAAGTCCGCAGGGCTGAGATCCTGTTCGGCAATGGCGACCGGCAGGAAGTTCGCATCCGCGATACGCTCAATCCCGGCGATGCTACCGAAGCCATCGATGTCGACGGCCGCAAGCGGAACATCAAGAGCGTAACGCTGACGCTGCGGCCGCAGCGCGGTCAAGCCGAACGGTCACGCATCGATCTGCTCGGAAAGGCTGCCGAATTGGATCGTCGCGGTGGTGGACGCCGCGGAGAACATGGTTCGCTCGACCGGGACTGGAAGCTGCTCGGAACCCGCAATGTGGCGATTTTCTCCAAAGACAGCGATACGTTCCGCGTCGGAGAGTCGGCTGGATTGTTCAAGTCGATCCGGGTGCGGGCACTGGGTGAAGACGTTCGTATGTACGGCATGCAGATTCGTTACGGCAATGGCGTCGTCGAGGATGTGCCAATCTATGGAACCCTCGGAGCCGGGCAGCTCTCGCAGGCCTTCGACCTCAAGGGCAGGAGCCGCTACATCGACGAAATCACCTTCAGATACCGCACCAAGCTGAACCTGCGACGGCAGGCGGAAGTCGAGGTGTGGGGCGAGCAAGTCGATGGCGGCAAAAAGACCTACCGCCGCAGATAAAGTGGCCGGCTCACGGCGTGTACGAAGTCAAGAGGGAGCGGTTTTTCCGCTCCCTTTTTGTTTGGTGCGCCGGCTGCGCAGCAAAAAGTTCGTCATGGCCAATGCCGGTCATCGGTGTAGTCGGCGGGCGGATCGGCCTCCATCGCGTTCGACGCGGCTCGGATGGCTTCGAGCATCGCATCGACCTGTTCGAGGGCTGCGGCCCGCGCCGCTTCCTCCGGCGTCCAGTTCGCTTCCCCGATGCGCAACAGCCGGATCGCCTCGCGCGAAGCATTGGCGATGATGATTTCCAGATGATCGGCATCGCGCGCGCCGACCAGCACCTGCATGCGGCGGCTTGCTTCCGCGCGCACGTCGTCGGCGGATGGCGGCGGCGGCACATAGGGCAGCGGCGTTGCGCCTGCCGCAACCAGCGCTTCGTAATGCCGGTTTCCAGGCGTTGCCGGGAAGCTTACCGTTACGCCTTCGAAATCGGCGACGACGGCTGTTCCTGCCGCGTTCGCGAACCTTGCGTTTTCAACCAGCATGTCAAAGCTCCGCGTCGAGGTCGGTGAAGACCGACCCTGTTTGGTCTTGATGAAGTTGATAGGGTTCACCGGCCGTCAAGCCAGATGCGATGCACTGCAAGTGCACAACGCCGGACGAATAGGCTATTACGCTCATTGAAGAAACTGCCGCCATAGCTGTTCGGATTACATTGCAGTTCAGGAACGCCACACTCGGCGTTGTCCGCAAAACCAGTCCGGTCAGAAGAATTCGCGCATCCGTGGTCAGGGCGGCGATCCCATTTCCGAAACGCCCGCCGTTTGCGGAAAACCGGACAAAGTACCGCTGGCACAGTGAGAATTCGAGCGGTGCCGCGCGCGCCTCCCATGCCGTCGCCGTACCGCCCAGTTCGAGCTTGACGCGACCGAAGGTGACGCTGCCCGCCGCCGTGCGCTTGAGCTTGAACGATAGGTTGCCGGTATCCCCGGCACCCAAGTTCAGCGTTACAGACTGGCGTCCGGCACCGGCTGCAATCGTTCCCGACTGCGAACCGAAGGTTACGGTGAGCTGCTGGCTCGGGGCTTCGACGGAAACCGTCACGGCCTGCGATGCAAAGGACGCCGAGCCCCACACAGATGTTTCGACGATCTGCTCGATTTCGCCGGAGGCCAGCGTTACGACGAAGCCCGAAATCGAAAGGTTGGCACCGCCGGTCGCCGCCTTCCAGCGGTCGAAGCCGTAGCTTCCAGCGCTCAGTGCGCCGCCGGCGAATGCGCGCTGGTTGATCTGGAAACCGCCGTTGATGAGCAGGTTGGCGTTGATGCCGCTGCCGCCGCCGCCGCCTCCGATAATCGTGTTTGGAAACGCAACCGCGCCGCTCGATTTATCGATGACGATGGCCTCGTTCCAGATCGTACCGTCGGCGCTGACCTTGAAGTGGAAATCATCGTCGCCGGTGAGGCCCATTTCTGCGCGACCGGAAAACGCGGTCTGATATAGGAGCGAGGAGGTATCGGCGACAGCGGCCTTGTTGACCTTCAACTGGTGGCCCGCGCCCGCGTGGTTGAAAAGGCTGGCGGGCGAGGCGAGCGACAGCCGGTTGGTGGTGTCGGCGGTTGCGTTGATGCCGACGAGCGGTGTCGGGTTGACGCTGCCGCTGCCGCCGCCCGCAGACAGGGTTGCCCATCCCGAGCCGTCGTAGACGAGCGCGGTGTCTTCGTCGGAAACCCAGGCCATCCAGCCTTCACGGGGGGCATGGAACATCCATGCTGCGTCCTGGTATGCTGCGATTTCGCCGTCATGTCCGGTCCAGTCGCCAGCCGCCGGCGAGGCGATCAGATAGCGGGCGCCGTCGGCGGGAGCGACTGGCGGGGCGGTCAAGTCGCGGTCTTCGACAGCGAGTTGCACAATGGCATCGAGGCTGCGTAGCGCCTCGTTATGGGTCACATGCTTTTGGGCTTGTGCTGCCATGAGGTATGGCAGGCGCAGATTGTCGGTTTCCACCATGGGAACTCCGTTCTCGGGCCACTCGAAAGTCGTGCAAGTATTCGACTGGACTGTGAGGGCGTGGATAAATCACTGCTCGCGGAGCTTTTGGCGCGGGAAATCGACGCTGTGGGTTCGCGCCTGCGAGGGCGTGTGCTAAGGCGGCTCAACCAAAAGATGGGAGCCGCCAGACCATGGACGATAACGACATGCGCACGCTTGCCTCGAAACTGACAGCAACGGTTCTAAGGGCCGGGGCGGTGACGCTGCATTATTTCAAAAACGATGCGCAAAATGCGTCCGAGAAGGCGGACGGCAGTCCGGTGACCCTTGCCGATCAGGAAGCCGAAGTGGTGATCCTGAACGACCTCAAGAAGCTGGTGCCGGATATTCCGGTGATTGCCGAAGAAGCTGTCAGCAGAGGTGAAGTGCCCGATGTGGGCTCGCGGTTTTTCCTGGTCGATCCGCTTGATGGAACGCGCGAGTTCACCGGCGGCTCGGGTGAGTTTACGGTCAACATCGGGCTTATCGAGAATGGCGAGCCGGTGTTCGGGATCGTGTATGCTCCGGCTCTGGGGGATTTCTATGTGACGCTCGGCAAGGCAGAGGTCGCCATGGGGAAGGTGGCGAACCCGGCTCAGCCGGGAGATGCCGGAATTGCTTCGCTCGATCTGAAGGCGATTTTGACGCGCGGAGTTCCTGACGAGGGACTGACCGTGGTTGCCAGCAAGTCGCACGGAACTTCCGAGGGAGAGGCTTATCTCGACGGGCTGCCGTTGCCTGTTACGGGGCGCCGCAACATCGGCTCATCGCTGAAATTCTGCCTCGTGGCGCGCGGTGAAGCGGATCTCTATCCGCGGTACGGGCCGACGATGGAGTGGGACACGGCGGCAGGCCATGCGGTCTTGAAGGCGGCGGGCGGACTGGTGACGACGATCGACGGAGCACCGTTCCGCTACGGCAAGACGGATGCCGGTTACCGCAACAGCGGGTTCATCGTCTATTCGTCGGAGGCGCTGCGGCAGCGCCTTGCAGGCGGGAAGACGTCGTAAGCAGCCAGGGTTTCAGGCCGAAGCGCCGTAGTGCTGGCGATACCAGCTGACGAAGCGTTCGATGCCGGTTTCGATCGGCGTCGATGGCTGGAAGCCGACGTCCTGTTTTAGCTGTTCCACGTCCGCATAGGTGGCGAGAACGTCGCCGGGCTGCATCGGCAGGAAATTCTTCTTCGCTTCCCGACCCAGCGCGCGTTCGAGTGCCGCGATCATTTCCATAAGTTCGACCGGGTTCGAATTGCCGATGTTGTAGAGCCGGTAGGGAGCAGACGAGCTTGCCGGATCGGGTGCGGCCGCATCCCAATCGGGATTGGGTTGCGGCAGGCGATCGGCAGTGCGCACCACGCCTTCGACGATGTCGTCGATGTAGGTGAAGTCGCGGGCGTGTTTGCCGTTGTTGTAGATGTCTATCGGTTGGTCCGCGAGGATCGCCTTGGTGAATTTGAATAACGCCATATCCGGGCGGCCCCAAGGCCCGTAGACGGTGAAAAATCTCAACCCGGTGACCGGAATCCGGTAGAGATGCGCATAGGTGTGGGCCATCAGCTCGTTGGCCTTCTTGGTTGCGGCATAAAGGCTGACGGGATGGTCGACGGGATCGGAAACGGTAAACGGCATCTTGGTGTTGGAACCGTAGACCGAACTCGACGATGCAAAGACGAGATGCTCGACGCCGTGGTGGCGACAGCCTTCGAGGATATGCAGCATGCCGACCAGATTGGAATCGACGTAGGCGTGCGGGTTCTCGATCGAGTAGCGAACGCCTGCCTGCGCGGCGAGATGGATGACGCGCTGAGGCGGCAAATCGGCGAACAGCGTCTCCATGGCGGCACGGTCCGCAAGGTCGATCCTGCGGAAGTGGAAGTGGTCATGGTTGCCGATATCGGCCAGCCGGGCTTGCTTCAGTCCGACGTCGTAATAGTCGTTGAGATTGTCAATCCCGACGACGTCATGGCCCCTTTCCAGAAGCGCTTTGGCGGTGAAATAACCGATGAAGCCTGCCGCTCCGGTAACGAGGTATCGCATGGGAAAGGCTTTCTCCTGGTACAGCGCACCGGTAGGATTTAGTAAGGTGACGTAACGCTTAGGTAGCGTGACCGCGTCCGTCAATCCGGCAACTCAAGGTTTGGCGGAGTTCCACGAGATCTCCAATCCATTCAACTTACCGATGAACAAGCTCAACCGACCCAGCGCCGAACTCATTGAAAAGCTCTCGGCGATTGTCGGAGAACCCTATGGGCTGCGCGATCCGCAGGCACAGGCTCCCTACCTCACGGAGTGGCGCGACAAGTATTTCGGCAAGACAGCTCTCGTCCTGCGGCCGGGGAGCGCCGGCGAAATTTCGGAAATCCTGAAACTCGCGAACGAAGCGCGGGTCGGGATCGTGCCACAGGGGGGGAATACCGGGCTTGTCGGGGGGCAGATCCCGTTCGAATCCGGCGATGAGATCGTTCTTTCGACGCAGCGCCTCAACAAGGTTCGCGAGGTCAATGCCGCCGGCGGATATATGGTGGTGGAAGCGGGCGTGACGCTGGCGGAAGCGCAACTGGCTGCCGAAGACGCAGGGGCGCTGTTTCCGCTCAGCCTCGGCTCGCAGGGCTCATGCCGGATCGGCGGCAACCTGGCTTCGAATGCCGGCGGCGTGCAGGTGCTGAGTTACGGCAACGCTCGCGACCTGACGCTCGGGATCGAAGTTGTTCTGGCGGATGGGCGTATCTGGGACGGTCTCAGGGCGCTCAAGAAGGACAACACCGGCTACGATCTGAAGGATCTCTTCGTGGGCTCGGAAGGCACGCTCGGGGTCATCGCGGCGGCGGTCTTGAAACTTTACCCGGTGCCCGCCGAAACGACGACGGCGTTCGCCGCGCTGGGCGATCTTGAGGCCGTTCTTCGGCTTTTTGAAGAATCGCGGGCGGTAGCAGGCCAAGGCCTGACGGCGTTCGAGTTCATGGCGGGCTGGTGCCTCGATACGGTCGCCGCGCACATGCCGGGAAACCGCAAGCCGCTTGAAGGCAATGCTGGCTGGTACGTGTTGTTGGAAATTTCGTCGGGTGTCGCCGATGGCTCCGCGCAACGTATCATGGAGCGGGTTCTTGGCGATGCATTGGAGCGCGGCATGGCAAAGGATGCAGTTATCGCTGCATCCCTCAATCAAGCCAATCAGCTCTGGAAGTTGCGCGAGGATCTCTCCGAAGCGCAAAAGTATGCCGGTGGCAGCATCAAGCACGATATCTCGGTGCCGGTCGCGAAAATCCCCGAATTCGTACGGCGCGGGGCTGACGTCGTTGAAGGCGTCGTGCCGGGAGCCAGGCCGTTCATCTTCGGACACTTCGGCGACGGCAACGTGCACTACAACGTTGCCCAACCGGAAGGTAGCGACAAGGCTGCCTATCTGTCGAAGTGGGAGGAGATGAGCGACGCCGTACATGCGCTGGTCGCGGACATGGGCGGCTCGATATCGGCAGAGCATGGGATCGGACGCATGAAGCGAGAGGCGCTGACGCGGTTCCGTTCGAAGACCGAACTCGACATGATGCGCGCCATCAAGGCCGCACTCGATCCGAACGGCATCCTCAATCCGGGGAAGCTCATCTGAGCGTCGGCCTGCCTTGACCCATCGCCGGTGCCGTTCAAACTGTTCGCGGCCCACACTTCCTACCGGCCGATCGTTCCCGCAAATTCAATTCCGGAGTCATTTGATGCAATACACCAAGCTTGGCCGTACGGATATCGAGGTGAGCAGAATCTGCCTCGGGACAATGACGTGGGGAACCCAGAACAGCGAATCCGATGGCCATCAGCAGATGGATCATGCGCTCGGTCGGGGCGTCACGTTCTGGGATACCGCCGAGATGTATCCGATCATGGGTGGGGTCGAGCGCGCGGGGCGTACCGAAGAGATCATCGGCACGTGGCTGCAGAAGAACCCCTCGCGCCGCTCCGAGATCGTCTTGGCGACGAAGATCACGGGAAACGGCAACAAATCGGTGCGCAATGGACGGGGGATCGACGCCAAGGAGATCAAAATCGCCATCGAGGGCAGCCTGCGGCGGCTGAAGACCGATTACGTCGATCTCTACCAGTTCCACTGGCCGCAGCGCGGCAGCTACCATTTCCAGCAGCAGTGGGATTACCACCCGGAGAGTTGCGAAAGGGCGGAAGCGCGAGACAACCTGTTGGAGAGCCTGCAGGCGGTCGGCGATCTGGTGGCCGAAGGCAAGGTGCGCGCTTTCGGGGTTTCCGACGATAGCGTGTGGGGCGCGATGGAGCTTTTGCGCCTTTGCCGATCGGCATGGTCTGCCGCGAGTGCAATCGGTGCAGAACGAATACAGCCTGTTGTGCCGGCTGTTCGATACCGACTGGGCGGAAGCGGCCTATTACGAGGATGTCGGCCTGCTGGCATGGTCGCCGCTGGCGATGGGCTTGTTGAGCGGGAAGTATCTTGATGGCGCCACACCGGACAATTCGCGCAAGCAACTGCTCGGCGGTTCGATGGGCCGGGAAACGGATGCCGCCAGAAGCGCCATCAAGGGTTACGTCGGAATCGCCAGGAGGCACGGGCTCGATCCGAGCCAGATGGCCATCGCGTTCACCCTGGCGCGTCCGTTCACGACGGCAAGCATCATCGGGGCGAGCCGCATGGACCAGCTCAAGACGGCGATTGACGCGGCTTATGTGGAATTGTCGGACGAGGTGATGAGCCAGATCGCAGACGTGCACCGGGCACATCCGATGCCCTACTGATAGTTGGTGGGGTTTGCTTCGTTTCGAGCAGCTCTGTCGCGGGCCATCTTGATTCATATCAACGCCGGTTGCCCAGCTCTGTCATTAGCATGTTTCATCCCATAATGCCCCTTGAAGAAGGCGTCCGGGGAGAGGTCGCGAACAAGGTAGAGGTGCTGAAATGACAGGGCCGTTGGTATCCCAGGTCGAGCGCCGCGCGCGGCGGATGCACGACATGATCACAGCGCTCAACGTCGATGAAATTGCCTTGATGCGTATCGATCGCGGCGAGGCCTATGCGCAGGCGCGCACGAAATGCCTTCGCTGCGTATGTCCGGGCGAGTGCCTTGCCTGGCTCGATGCCGGCAGGGAAAAGGGCGAGCCGCTATGGTATTGCCCGAACCGCGACATCTTCGAAAAGTGCCGAAGCTGAATGGCGCCGCGAACTGGTGACGCTGATGCGCCGGGGTCCAATCAAGGCGCTTGCGGTGTGTTGCCGATCAGGGGCGCAACTTTTTCGCGGAGCAGTGCGATCAGTTCGGGATCCATGAAGAGATAGTCGTCCGGGATGTCCAATACGTGAATCTGCTTGTAGCGGGTTTCGGCGCGGAACCCGGCGGTGATCTGGGACTTGTGCTTTTCTTCCATAACCAGGATGAGGTCGGCCCAGCGGATGTCGCCGATCGTTATGCGGCGCCTCGCGGAGCGGCTGGTGCCTGCGGAGCGGGTGGCGATGCGCGGTATTCGTTTGAATTCGCGTTCGGGGGTCGGACTTCGCCATTGATTGCGGCTGCGGACGAATAGGACGTTCATAGTCGATACCTGCCCCGGCGAATTTCGCTATGATGCAAGCTGGCGCGAGATATCCTAAACGCCCCCGGCGACGCTCAGGATTGCGCCCGAGGTAAAGGCCGCCTTGTCGGAGGCGAGCCACAGTATCGCTTCGGCCATGTCGATGGGTTCGCCGACACGCCCCAACGGCGCGGTGCGGGCGAACTTGGCCGGCCGGTCCGGGTTTCCGGAAGTCGCATGGATGTCGGTGTTCGTGGTGCCAGCCCGGACGCAGTTGACGCGGATACCTTCCGGGCCAAGCTCCTTGGCTAGGCCGACTGTCAAGGTTTCGACCGCGGCTTTCGACGAGGCATAGTGGACATATTCATTCGGGCTGCCGAGCTTCGCTGCTATCGACGAGATATTGACGATGGCGCCGCCTTCGCCACCTTGGCTTTTGGCCATGCGCTTAATGGCTTCCTGCGTGCAGTAGATAGCGCCGAAAACGTTGACGGTGTAGGTCGCAAGCAGGACGTCGCTCGGCAGATCGACCAACTTGGTAGACTTGCCTACGATGCCGGCGTTGTTGACCAGCAGCGATACCCTTCCGAGTTCGGCGTCGCAGGTTGAGAACAGCCGCGCCACTTCATCGGCGACGCCGACGTCGGCCTGGCAGGCGATCGCACGGACGCCCTTGGCTATGCAATTGTCTACGATAAGGTTCGCGGCACCGGCGTTCGAGGCATAGTTGACGCAAATATCGTACCCTGATGACGCCGCAAGTACCGCGGTTGCGGCGCCTATGCCACGGCCGGCTCCGGTGATGATGGCGATTCTGCGCATGGATCGTCAGTCTAGCCTTGCTGGGTTGAACAGCTAGTGTGGCGTCGCGCCTTAATTGACCTGTTGGTGCCGCACAGGAGTTGTCAATTGAGGCGCGCTGAACGCCACACTAAGCCATTGTTTTCGCTAGTGGCCTTCATGTCTCGCCTAAATCGTCAGCGGTTGCGGCC
>JAHJSN010000179.1 GCA_018830445.1 Alphaproteobacteria bacterium
CTAGTGTTCCGACTCTGACATATGGTTCCCTGCCGGGAACCTGAATGTCAGCCCGGAACACCAGGCAACCTTTTGATTGTGTTCTGGATTCACAAACATTTGACGACCTCCACCCGGGAATCAAATGTTTGATCCAGAACAGCTAGGGCCGACCGATGCTATCATAGCGGAAGCCGGCGGCTGTGGCCGTCTTGGCATTGAAAATATTGCGCAGGTCGGCAAGAAGGTCGCCTACCATGCGGGACTTGGCGTCGGCAAGGTTGAGGGCGCGGAATTCGTTCCATTCGGTCAGGACGACGAGGATATCTGCCCCCTCGGCAGCATCAAGAGCGTCTTCGCACCAGATCACACCGGGCAACATCGGCTCGGCATGCTTGCGGCCTTGTGGATCGTAGGCGCGAATTTTCGCGCCGCGTTCCTGGAGCATGGGGACAATAACGAGACTCGGTGCGTCGCGCATGTCGTCGGTATTCGGCTTGAAGGTGACGCCCAAAATGGCAATGGTTTTGCCTCGGATCGAGCCGCCGGCGAGCCGTTCGATGCGGGTGGCCATGGCGATCTTGCGTTCGTCGTTGACGGTGTGGACCTGCTCGATGAGCGACAACGGTGTGCGCGCCTCGCGGGCTGTGCGGATGATGGCCGAAACGTCCTTGGGGAAGCACGAGCCGCCGTAGCCGGGACCGGGATGGAGGAACTTCTCGCCGATGCGGCGGTCCTTGCCGATCGCGGAGGCGACTTCCTGGACGTCGGCGCCAACCGATTCACACAGGTCGGCAATCTCGTTGATGAAGGAGATCTTCATGGCGAGGAACGCATTCGCGGCGTACTTGGCGAGTTCCGCGGACTCCCGACTGACGAAGATGACGGGGGCATTGCGCAGGGATAGCGGCTTGTAGAGTTCGCCCATCACGTCCCGGGCGCGCGGGTCATCGATGCCGACGAGGACCCGGTCGGGGTGGGTGAAGTCCTGGATCGCGGAGCCTTCGCGCAGGAATTCGGGGTTGGAGCAGACGGCATAATCCGCGTCGGGGCGCAGTTCCTTGAGGCGCTTTTCGATTTGACGGGAGGTGCCGACGGGTACCGTGGACTTGGTGGTGATGACAGTGAAGCCGTTGAGATGCGGGGCGAGTTCCTCCACCGCGCCGAACACGTAGGACAAGTCGGCGTAGCCGTCGCCGCGCCGCATCGGTGTTCCAACGGCCAGGAAGACCACATCGGCCTCGGCAACCGACGGTCCGAGGTCGCCGGAAAACTTGAGGCGGCCGGCCTTCATGTTGCGCGCCATAAGGTCATCAAGGCCCGGCTCGTAGATCGGAGACTTGCCATCGGCCATCTGGGCGAGGCGATCAGGATCATTGTCGACGCAGGTTACGGTCCAGCCGAACTCGGAAAAGCAGGTCGCCGATACAAGTCCGACGTAGCCGGCGCCGATCATGCAGATCTTCAAGTCTCATCCCCTTGGATTACGGTCCAGAAGCCAGTTGCTGGGTTGCCTAGCCGTTCGAAGCGCCGGAGGCAATTGCGCAAAGGCGCCCGCCTGTGGGCTGCGTTGAGACATCAGGTAGCCGCCTGCCAGGATTGGATTAGGACGAAGCCATACGATTTTACGTTTTTGCCGCGATTTTTGCCCTGGTGATCCGGAGGTTCGGACACTACGTTATGGTGCAACAACTGTCTCAATCAGGTTTGGGTCTATGTTCATCGCCGTCCACATCATCATCACGGTCACCTTGGGCCTCGCCATAGCATTGGCGTATCGGCTCGGCTGAGCCGGCCAGGGCGTAGAATTGATTGCAAAATCGCATCGATCCAGCGGTTTTTTGTCTGATATTGCACTTATGTCCAAAAAGTACAGTTGACCTCCCCTCCGGCATCGCGCCAAGTTCGAGCGACCTGTGGCGAAAAGTCCGCCAAAAGGACCCACCGGAGGAAACTTTATGCTCAAGGCGCTGGTTATCGATGCTGGCAAGTGCACTGGCTGCAAGCAGTGCGAGATGGCTTGTTCGCTCGAAAACGAAGGCGAATTCAACGTCGCCAAATCCCGTATCCGGGTTTTCGACTTCCATACGGAAGCCCGCTTCGTTCCCTATACATGCACCCAGTGCGCGGAAGCGTGGTGTCAGCAAGCCTGCCCCGTCAACGCAATCACGACCGACAGCATGGGCGTGAAAATCGTTCACGATAACCTGTGTGTCGGCTGTAAGGTGTGCACGATCGCCTGCCCATTCGGAACCGTGAACTATAACGCTTCGACCGGGAAAGTGATCAAGTGCGACCTGTGCGGTGGCAAGCCGGCATGCTCGGATGCGTGCCCGACCGGCGCCATTACTTTCCAGGACGCAGAGCAGGGTGGCTTCGACAAAATGAAAGTCTGGGCCGCACAGTCTGCAAATGCGGCGACGCATGAAGGTCCCAACACGCCCAAAGCGAGCCAGGCTTCGGGAAGCGGACACTAGAATCAACTTCGTTTGCTGCTTCCTTCGCCTGCCGGTTCAATGTGAATGTGGCGCGCAGGTGTTGCAGTTCCTGGAAACGACCTAATCGAGGAGAAATGTCCGATGGGTTGGACTGGTAAAATTCTCCGGGTGAACTTGACCAACGGCTCAGTTCAGTCGGAACCGCTCAATATGGAGTGGGCGCAGCAGTATCTCGGCCAGCGCGGCCTCGCTTCCAAGTATCTCGTCGAGGAAGTCGACGCCAAGTGCGATCCGCTCGGGCCAGACAACAAGATGATCTTTGCGACAGGTCCGCTGACGGGGACCTGCGCGTCGACAGGCGGCCGCTATTCGGTCATCACCAAGGGTCCGCTGACGAACGCCATCGCATGCTCCAATTCGGGCGGCTATTTCGGCGCCGAGCTGAAGTTCGCCGGCTGGGACATGATCATCGTCGAAGGCAAGTCGCCAAAGCCGGTCTACCTGCGGGTGGCCGACGATACGGTCGAATTGCTTGACGCCTCCGAAATCTGGGGGACCTCGGTCTGGCATACGGACGAATGGATCAAGTCAAAGCATCAGGATCCCATGATGCATGTGGCGACCATCGGCGTGGCCGGGGAAAACGGCGTGCTTTACTCGGCTATCGTCAACGACCTGCACCGCGCGGCTGGGCGCTCCGGCGTCGGTACGGTGATGGGGTCGAAGAACCTCAAGGCGGTTGCGGTGCGCGGCACCAAGGGCGTCAAGGTTCGCGACGGCAAGGCTTTCATGAAAGCCACGAACGACGGCAAGAAAGTGCTGGCGGAAAATGCCGTTACCGGCAGCGGGCTTCCCACTTTCGGTACGCAGGTGTTGATGAACGCCATCAACGAAGCCGGTGCCATGCCGACCCGCAACAGCCGCGAAGTGCAGTTCGAAGGCGCGCACGACATCTCGGCGGAGGCGATGGCGACGCCGCGCAAGAGCGACGGACAGAAGAACCTGCAAACCAACCAGGCCTGTTTTGCGTGCACGATCGCATGCGGGCGGATCTCGAAGATCGACGAGAAGCACTTCACCGTCGTCAACAAACCGCAATACTGGCACTCGTCCGGCGGGCTCGAATACGAAGCCGCGTGGGCGCTCGGTTCCAATACCGGGGTCAACGATCTCGAAGCGCTGACCTATGTCAACTTCATCTGCAACGAGCAGGCGCTTGACCCGATCTCGTTCGGGGCGACCGTTTCGGCGGCCATGGAGCTTTATGAGCTCGGGTTGCTGACCAAGGAGCAGACCGGCGGGATCGAGCTGACGTTCGGCAGTGCCGAAGCTCTGGTGAAGTGCGTGGAGCTGACGGGCAAGGCAGAAGGTTTCGGCAAGGAACTGGGTCTGGGTTCGGCACGTCTCTGCGCGAAATACGGTCGTCCCGACCTGTCGATGACGGTCAAGGGCCAGGAATTCCCGGCCTACGATGCACGCGGTATCCAGGGCATGGGTCTGACCTACGCCACGTCGAACCGCGGTGCGTGCCACCTGCGCTCCTATACTGTCGCGTCGGAAATGCTCGGCATTCCCGAAAAAACCGATCCGCTTGTGACCGACGGCAAACCGGCACTGGTGATCGCATTCCAGGATGCGACCGCGGCTGTCGACAGCTCGGGACTTTGCGTCTTCACGACGTTTGCGTGGACCCTGAACGACATCGCTCCGCAGGTCGATGCGGCATGCGAGGGCAACTGGACCCCTGAGAAGATGGCGGAAGTCGGTGCGCGCATCTGGAACATGGAACGCATGTTCAACCATCGCGCCGGGTTCACCGCCAAGGACGACCAGCTGCCGCCGCGTCTGATGAAGGAAGCTGCCAAGACTGGTCCGGCGGCGGGGCTTGTCAGCGGCGTCGACAAGATGCTGCCGGAGTACTACCAGCTTCGCGGCTGGACTGCCGACGGCGTTCCAACCAACGAGACGCTGTCGCGGCTCGCGGTTTGACGTTTCAGTGAAACGTGGCGCCCCGGGCTAGAAGGCCCGGGGCGTTTTTCTTTCAGGCCGAAGCCGTTGCGATGCGGCTCGAGGCTCGGTGCGGCAATGCCGCAAAAACACAACAACGGTGAGGACGGGGAAGAGCGCATCTCGACACCATGAGAAAGCTGCCTTCCCGCGCGCAAGGGAACTGTTCCATGAAGTACGCAATTCTGGGTGCCGGGCCGGCCGGAGTGACCGCAGCCGAAACCCTGCGCAACGTCGATCCCGAGGCGTCGATCACGCTGGTCGGCGGGGAACCGGAGCCGCCCTATTCGCGAATGGCGCTGCCCTATTTCATCTACGGCAAGATCGACGAGGGCGGCACGCATCTGCGCCAGGATCCGCTCCACTACAACCGCGAGAACATCCGTTATCTTACCGGGCGCTGCGGGGGAATCGATGCACAGGCCAAGCGGCTCTACATGTCGGGCGGCGAAGCGCTTGAATACGACAAGCTGTTGATTGCGACCGGTGCAAACCCGATCATGCCGCCGATTCCGGGTGCACACCTGGAAGGCGTCGAGACCTGCTGGACGCTGGATGATGCGCGCAACATCCTGAAGCTTGCCGAGAAGGGTTCGCCGGTCGTGCTGGTCGGCGCTGGCTTCATCGGGTCGATCATTCTCGAAGCGCTCTATCTTCGCGGTTGCGACATCACGGTCGTCGAACTTGCGCCGCGCATGGTCGCCCGCATGATGGACGAAACGGCCGGCGGAATGCTGGGCCGGTGGTGCGAGGCCAAGGGTGTGCGTGTGCTTACCCGGACGCGCGTTGCCAGCATCAAGCAGGGAGCCGAAGGCGGACCGCGCCTTTCGGTCGGGCTGTCGAGCGGGATCAACATTCCGGCCGATCTGGTGGTGATGGCGGTTGGGGTTCGCTCGAATACCGGCTTCCTTGTCGGCTCGGGCGTCAAGGTCAACACGGGCATCGCTGTCGACGACTATCTGCAGACGACAGCGCCCGACATCTATGCGGCGGGGGACTGCTGCGAAGGCGTCGACCTTTCGACCGGGAAGCCTGACATGCTGGCGATCCAGCCGGTGGCGGTCGAGCACGGGCGGATCGCGGCGCTCAACATGGCCGGACACAAGCACCGGCACCGCGGGTCGCTCAACATGAACGTCCTCGATACGATCGGGCTCATTTCGTCGTCGTTCGGCCTGTGGCAAGGCGCGCAGGTCGGCGAGACGGGCAAGCTCGTGGACGAGGGCGGATACAAATACATGAAGCTCGAATTCGAAGGCGACAAGCTGGTCGGTGCGCAGTGCGTCGGCATGACCGACCACGTCGGCATGCTGCGCGGTCTGATCCAGACAGGCTTCCGGATGGGCGAATGGAAAGACAAGCTGCTTGCCGCGCCGGAGCGTCTACGCGAAGCCTATATCTCGGTCGCGCAGGGTGCGCCGAATGCGGGCCCGATGGCGCCGCATGTGAATACGCCGCGCGCCGGTCTCGGCCATGGCGGTGCGAGCGGGCACTGATCAGCTGGGGCTGGAGAGCGACGCAGCGTCCGCTTACTTGATGCAAAACGCAGCAAGCGCCGGGCACGCGGGCTGGTGAAGCAGATGGCTTCGCCAGCCCTTTTTACTGCTGTGCCGTTCTGGGCGGTTCAGTCGTCATTCATTCAGGTTGTCTTATCTATTTCTAAGAACCTTCCTGCGATCATGCAGGATAGAGCAGCAATTGCGGCTCGTCGACTTAGCTCCCCGGAATTGCAGCCGGGAACATCAACTGGCTTCGGCAGGTGTGCCATGGCTTCCTTTGTATCTCCATCGACGCGCTCTAGCGCATTCTCGAAATTTCTGGTTGAGATCGGCCGGGAACTGTTCGGTTCCTACCGGCCTGAAAAGCACTACATGCGTGGTGCGGGTCCGTTTGCCGGTCGGGCAGCATCCAAGGCGCAAGAGGATAATGGCCGAGACGCCAATCAGGATTTTCGTTGACGGCGATGCCTGCCCGGTAAAGGACGAAACCTACCGGGTGGGAGAGCGTCATGGCGTGCCGGTGATCGTTGTTTCGAACAGCTATCTGCGGATCCCCCGAAGCAGGCTCGTTTCGCAGGTCGTGGTCGAGAAGGACCCCGATGCGGCGGACGATCATATCGCTGCCAACGTCGATTTGCATGCCATCGTGGTGACAGCGGATATTCCACTGGCGGACCGGTGCCTCACGGCCGGGGCAAGGGTCATCGCGCCGAACGGCAAGGCGTTCACGCCGGATTCGATCGGGGTGCAGATGGCAACCAGGGCTTTGATGCAGGACTTGCGTTCCGGCGGCGACATCGTCGGCGGGCCGCCGCCTTTCGACAAGCGCGACAGATCCCGGTTTCTTGAGGCGTTGCACGAGGCGGTGATCCAGCTTCAGCGCCGATAATATCCTGCTCTCGATAGGGAATGTTTCGCCATGAAGGTTCGGTCGAGCGGACCCTGAGCGTTGCGCCGATCCATTCGATCCACGGGAGGTCAGTCCCACGACCAGAAGAAGCTCTCCGGTAGAACGATAACTGTCGGGGTATCGGGCAGGCCGGCGGCGGTGACGAGCAATTCGGGAGCCGCCTGATAGGTCACGGCGAAATCGCTACTCATTCTCTCAACGAAGCTTGCCAGAGAACTTGCGCCGAATGCGTGCATTGGAATGACGATGCGGGCCTTCAGCACCTTCAGCGTCTTGACCATGCTCGGCTGGTCGAGGGTCATGGTGCCATCTACCGGGGCCATGACGATGTCAAGCTGGCCGATGCCTGCAAGGTCCTGAGGCGAGAGTTCGTGGTGCAGGTGGCCAAGGTGGCCGATGCACAGGCCGGCGACTTCAAAAATAAAGATCGAATTGCCGAATTCCTCGCGGCCGCCATCCCAGGTGCGAATGTCGGTGGGGACATTGCGGATCAGGACATCGGCGAGGCGCAGGTTGTGGCGGGCCGGTCCGCCGTCAGGGTTCCAGCCGCGAAGGACATGGGCGATGTCGGGGTTGGGGAAGTCGGTGTAATGGGTTTCGTGGGCATGATTCATGGTGACGACGGTCGGCAGCGGACCGCGGCCGGCGACGCCGGCGTAGTCGGTGGCAATCGTGACGCTGCCCGGGGTCTCGATGCGGAAGGTCGAGTGCGTGATGTAGGTGATGAGCACCTCTTCAGGGCCGAGTGCCGATGGGATGTAGCGCGCCGGAAGGACCTGCGCGGGCCTGTTTGCCAAGGCGAGGCAACGGCTGCCTTCAGCGGAGTTGGCGGAATGCGGGATTGCCGCCAATCCTGTCGCGAACAGGATCAGTGCGGCGGCAATGCGGGTGCAGATTCCCAGGAACGACATAAGCTGCCCTACTCAATTGCTGGCTGAGCTTCGCCGATCCGGCGGGCGGCATCAAGTGTCTCAATCTTTGAGGATCAGCGGCATGGCGCGTGCCAGGGCGTCCCGCCAGGGCGGCCTTGCCACGGCGAACGTGCGTTCGATCCTGGCGCAGTCGAGGACGGAGTTGGGAGGGCGCCGGGCCGGGGTTGGATAGTCCGCGGTGGTAATGGCCTTGACATGTTCCGGCGTCTTGCGGCCGGCGGCCTTGGCATGCGCGAAGATCGCCTCGGCGAATTGGTGCCAGGTGGCGGTGCCGGAGTTGGTGAAATGGTAGGTGCCGAAGCTTGCCGAATCGCCGGCCGCAAGCTTGGCAGCGATGGTGAGAATTGCGGCAGCGATATCGTCGGCATAGGTGGGTGAGCCGAACTGATCGGCGACGATCCCCAGTTCGTCGCGCTCGGCCCCAAGGCGCAGTATCGTCCTGACGAAGTTGTTGCCTTCCAGACCGTAAACCCAGGCAGTGCGCAGGATGATGTGCTGCTCGCATGCCGACTTCACGGCCGACTCACCTGCGGCCTTGGAGGCTCCGTAGGCGCTCATCGGCCGAGGCGGCGTGTCCTCGAGGTACGGCGTGTCGGAGAGGCCGTCGAAAATATAGTCGGTGGAGATATGGATGAGGGGCAGGCCGAGGGCTGTGCATACGACGGCCAACTTGCCAGGACCTTCGGCGTTCAATTTGAAAGCGGCTTCGGGTTCACTTTCCGCCTTGTCGACGGCGGTGTAGGCGGCTGCGTTGACGACGATGGATGGACGAACCTGATCGATGAAGCGGCCAACGGTCGCGATGTCGGTCAGGTCTGCTGCAGGGTGGCCGCGAGCGATCAGCGGCTGGCCGGTGCGTCGAGCGCAGCGGGTCAGGGCACTTGCAACCTGGCCGCTGGCGCCGATCACGGCGATTGGTCCTGATGTCATCGACGGCCGTCCCCCGCTTTTTCCCTGCGAGCGTACCTAATCACAGCCGGAGGGAGATTTCATTGTCCAATTCGGCGAATGCGATGCGCCGGTCAGGTGCCGCGCGGTTTGGCGCGGCGGGTCGGGGCGGCGTTTTGGGGATCGTCGGGCCAGACGTGCTTGGGGTAGCGCCCCTTCATATCCGATTTCACTGCTGCCCATGATCCCGACCAGAATCCGGGCAGGTCGCGGGTGATCTGTATCGGCCGGTGTGCCGGAGACAGGAGATTGAGGGTCAGCGGCAGTCTTCCTCCGGCAATTGCCGGATGTTCGCTCAAGCCAAAGAGTTCCTGCACGCGGATGTGGAGCGCGGGCGCGCCGGGGCCGTCATAGTCGATCGGGTGACGCTCGCCGGTGGGGGCGAGGTAATGGGTCGGGGCTGCTTCATCGATGAGTTGCTTCATGTTCCAAGGGATCAGCGCCTGCAGGGCGTTTTCGAGATCGGCTGCGGTGATCTCGGAGACGCGCGATTTGCCGTCGATGAAAGGCGCCAGCCAGGTCTCGGCAGTCTCGGTGAGCGCGGCGTCGGACAGGTCGGGCAGGGTGGCGTTGCCGGCTTCCCGCAAGAAGTCGACGCGGTGGCGCAGTTGGCGCTGGACTTTGCTCCAAGGTAGTGCACCCGGCCCGAGACCGGCTATTCCGCGGGCGAGCGCCGATTGGATCGCTGTGGGATTGGTTGCGTCAAGGGGTTCGGCCTTTGAAGCAAGTACGATCGACCCAAGCCGAGAGGTTGAGCGGGCGCGTACCGCCCCCGCCGCGCGATCGAAGGTGACCTCGTGCGATTGTTCGATGCGATCTCCTGCCGATCGGAGGATCTCCTCTTCCGAGACAGGTGCCGCGGCCAGGATGCGTGTTGCTGCGGCGGCGCCCTGCAATTCGGCGATCACCAGGTACGGTTGGCGGGCAAGTGCGTCGGTGGGATCGAGCCTAGCGCCACGTCCGCTTGCGAGCAGGAATTGTCCGGGTTCGCCGCGTGCCTTGGCGATGCGGTCGGGGAATGCCTGCATGAGGTGCACAGCGATGCTGCCGGGGGCACCTTGTGCCGCTCTACCGGTGCTTGATCCGGTTGCCGTGGCCGCCTGTTTCGACGCGGTTGTTGGTGCGGATACTTTTGCGGCCCGTTCGGCCCAGCTGCGCGCGAGATCGTGCATCCTTCTGGTGCGTGTGGAGCGGTCTTTGCGGAATCGCTCCAAGCGGTCGGTCAAGTCGGTCGCGGTGCCGCCAATTCCGCGTTCGACGAGCAGGGCTGCGATCTCGGCGGCCGCGAGCGCGGCCTTATCGCCGTCAGTCGCGGCGGCGGTCACCATTGCGGCGAGTGCCGGCGGCAGCGGCAGGCGGCGTAGCCGGCGGCCCAGGGAGGTTATGCGTCCGAAAGTGTCGAGGGCGCCCAGGCGAACGAGTGAAGCCCGGGCGGCTTGCAGCGCTGCGGCGGGAGGGGAATCGAGCCAGCGCAGGCTGGTTGGATCCGGGACGCCCCAATCGGCACAATCGATCAGCAAACCGGACAGGTCGGCGGAGCGGATTTCGGGTTCGGCATATTCGGGAAGGCTTCGTGTTTGCGCTTCGTCCCACAGCCTGTAGCAGATTCCCGGCGAGGTGCGACCGGCACGGCCGCGGCGCTGGTCGATGGAGGATTTGGCGGCGCGCACGGTTTCAAGCCGAGTGACGCCGGCGCCCGGTTCAAAGCGCGGCTGTCTTGCCAAGCCGCTATCGATGACGATGCGAACGCCTTCGATCGTCAACGAAGTTTCGGCGATAGCGGTCGCAAGCACGACCTTGCGGAAACCTTTTTCCGCCGGTGCGATCGCTCGGTCCTGGGCCCTCTGGTCCATGGCGCCGTAAAGGGGGGCGAGGATCACATTCGGGTCGGAGACGCGCTCACGGAGGCGCTCCTCGGTGCGCAGAATTTCACCTTGCCCCGGGAGAAAAGCGAGGATGGAACCCTCTTCGCCACGCAGCGCGAGCATGATGGCTTCCGTCACGGCGTCTTCAATGCGGCTGCCGGCCGCGCGGCCGAGATGGCGGGTCTCGACCGGGAACATGCGTCCCGCGCTTTCGATGACGGGGGCATTGCCGAGCAGGCCGGCGACGCGCGATCCGGAAAGTGTCGCCGACATGACGAGGATGCGAAGATCTTCGCGCAGTGCCGAGCGCGCATCGAGTGCAAGCGCCAGTCCGAGATCCGCATCGAGAGAGCGTTCGTGGAATTCATCAAAGATAACGGCGCCGATGCCTTCAAGGGACGGATCGGCGAGGATCATGCGTGTGAAAACGCCTTCGGTGACGACCTCGATCCGGGTGCCGGGGCCGGTGCGGGTGTCGAGGCGCGCGCGCAGCCCAATGGTGTCGCCGACGTTTTCGCCGAGTAGTGAAGCCATCCGCTGCGCGGCGGCGCGAGCGGCGATGCGGCGCGGCTCCAGCACGATTATCCTGTTTGTGCGGGGCCAGTCCGCTTCAAGAAGCGCCAAGGGAACGCGTGTCGTCTTGCCCGCTCCGGGAGGAGCGACAAGGACCGCGGCGCCGGACTTCGAGAGCGCGTTGTGAAGTGACGGCAGCGCTTCATCAACGGGCAGGGATGTGGTCGGGAACTTCAACATCGGGATTGTAGATGGAGGACGGGGGCGCGCGGTCGATCAAGCCGTCGCGTGAGCTAGGTATGCAATCTACGTCTGTGGGTTCCAAGTCAAGCAGGTGGCCAATGCTTGCGATCCGCCCGCTTGATCCGCACCGTTGAAGTCGACTTCTCTTGACTCTTATCGGAGCCATGCCGCAAACTGAGATTGTATGCAAAGAGATTTGTATAGTAAATATTAAACTCATCCCTTGCCGCGTGTTATACGTTGGGATAGTGTCCATTGAATTGCTTGCGTTTGTATCTCAGGGAGACAGGTTATGTCTGCCAGCGTTGTATCCTTATCAGGTGTTCGGGAACGCTATTTACACCGGCCCTGGTCCAACCAGGATATCGCTGAAATCTACAGGGTGGCAGACACCCTGCGACGAGCCGGACTGCCAATAGATTTCGAAGAGGGGCAGACGGACGAAGGCGACCCATGGTATGCCTTCTGCAATGCCAATACCGGCGATGTCATCATTCACTTCGCCTATATCGACGGGCGCTATGTCGCAGAAGTCGCGCATCTCGGCGCTACCTTTACAGGCGAAAATCTGAGGGACATCGTCAGCGATTTCCTGAATTCGTTTCCTGTCATACTTCCGCATACGCAAGCCGCCGCGCCACGCGTTTGGATGCATCCAGGCAGCGCCTTCGTGGCGTTTGTCGCGACGTTATATTTCCTCCTGGAAATGACGAATACCGTCGAAGCGCGCGAAGCAGCCTCACAGGGTTTGATCGACGGCGAAGCCTTCGATGACGGTTCGAATGAGACTGCCTACGGCGAGGGCGGCCGGCTGGTCTACATCCCGGTCAATCGGGATCCGTACTTGCGATTTTCGCGAGGGGAGTCGGAAGCAGCCGACGGGGTTCGCAGCGTTGCGGTAAGTGCCGCGATCCTGATTGCCGGAGTCTTGATGGATTGGCACCGGTCCAGCGGCGAATCCATCGCATTCGAGCCGGAAAGTATCCTCAGCGCGATCCTCAACACGTCCGAAGAAGACTTGGGTGACGCCATAATAGACGCGGCGTGTTCGATGAGGATGATTGAACCCGGGCAGGATGCGGGGAAGGCGCAATGCGGCGAGGTTTCGAACATTCGCACTGCGCACCTGGTTGATGCCGGTCCCGATCCGAAAATCGAATTCCGGGTAGCCGGCGATCTGGTCAAGCACGGTGGCGAAGATGGGCTGGTCATAGACCTCGATGGTGAATTCGGGGATGCAGGCAAGTCTATTGGCGATGAACTTCTGGGTGGCTTCAGTCTGGCTTCGGAGGCCGAAGGAAACGGAAAGGTTCTGAATGTCGCAGCCGCGGCCGGTCGTCAGTCCGATACCATCGTGGCAGGTGAAAAGGATGGTCAGGGCACGGGAAATCCAGAGAGCGGCGAGGATTCTGCTCCGGGACCGGGCGGCTATCCGGAGGGGCAAGGCGCGGATGTGCTGAACGGACCGAATTTCCTTGAAACAATTCAGCAGAGTTCGACCGTGACTTTGCTGCAATCCCTCGGATTGAGGGCCGAGACGTCCGGCACATCGTTTGAAACCGATCTCAATTCTCTCGTGGTTCTGATTTCCAACCCGCCTGTTGCCGGGGCAAGCACTGCGTCTACTGCGCCGACGACGTCGATTGTGGCGGCAAGCGTCACGGACGCCGGACAGAGTTTCGTAACCGCGCCGGATTCAACCCTACTTGGGACGGGCGGCGATCCAACAAGTACCGGCGGCATTGATGGCGGCGGCGCCGTACTGGATAAGCCGGCAACTTCGACGCAAGGGCCGGCTTCCAATCCTGTGCAACTGTCGGGCGGTCCGGCCGGTTCAGCCTTACCGTTGGATCGCGACCTTGATTTTTCGATTTTCGACCCTGTCGAAGTGTTGCGGGCATTCGTGCAGACGGTCGAGAAAGTCGGGTTCATGCATCACGATGATATTTTCTACCTCTACGATGCGGTGGCGCTTGAAACCGAACCCTCCATCATCGAGTTCGAATCCATCTACCTGGAAAATGGCGATGAAGTGAACCTGCTCGGTCAAGCCGACACGTTCGATCAGATCTACGTCGCTCTGTCCTGACGGTGACCCCCGACGGCGACCTGCAGGTGTCATCCGGCCCGGGCCACCTTGGAGGGGGCTTGCTTCGAGATGGACCCCTTTTGTCTTCAATAGCGCTGGTGATTCTACGGGTGTGGCCGGTGCGTTACATGCTCGGCACACTGTCGAGCCATTTTGTCGACTTGAGTTACTGGCGCTTGGCAGGTGGCATTCAAGGGTTCAAGCGGTAGCTATTGAAGATTGCGCGACGTTTTTGCTGCATACCCAAATCCAATAGGAGAAAGCCGCCGCTGGGTGGATCCCAAGGATCACTCGGCGGCAGCTCTCATTCTCAAAGCCTAGTGGCCTTCAGCGCGCCTCAATTGACAACTCCTGTGCGGCACCAACAGGTCAATTAAGGCGCGACGCCACACTAGTTCAGATGATCCGATCAGGAGTGATCGAAGTCAAAGTTGCCCGCGTGCAGGTCGGAGACGGAGATACCAATCAACAGAACCTTTTCCGTCGAGCTGAATTTTATGATCGCTCCACGATTGGTGTCGTGGGCGTTGTTGTAAACCTCTTGAACGGTCGAGAAGTGGGCGCCGACGGCGAGCTTGTCCTGATGCTCGTTGAAGTCGAATATCAGGTCGAAGCCCATATCGTGACCCATGACGAACTTGTCCCGACCGGCTCCTCCCCACAGGAAGTCGCGGCCTTCTTCGCCGTCGATCAGGTCGTTGCCCTGGTTGCCGTGGATGTGGTCTCTTCCCGCTCCGCCGTATGCCTTGTCGTGGTGGGTTCCGCCAAAGATCTTGTCAGCGCCGTGACCGCCAAAGATCAGGTCATGACCCTGGCCGCCGAACAGTCTGTCGTGTCCACTGTCACCGTAGATTTCATCGTTTTGAGAATCGCCGAAGAGGCGGTCATCGCCATGGCCGCCGCCGATGATATCGCTGTGGGCGCCGCCTCGAATCGTGTCGTGGCCTGCTTCGCCCTGTGCATAGTCGTGTCCTGTGCCAAGAAATATCCAGTCGTTACCGTGACCGCCTTCGGCATGGTCGTTTCCGGAACCGCCCATCATGAAGTCATTGCCATCGTCGCCGTACATGATGTCATGTCCGCCGTCGCCGAACATGTCATCGTCATCGGCGCCGCCGTACATTTCGTCGCGGCTGCCGCCGCCGCGAAGGGTGTCGCTGCCTTGTTCTCCGAAGATCAGCTCGCTGCCGTCACCGCCGATAATCTCGTTGGCAGCGCTGTCGCCGGCCATGCGTCCGTAAGCCTTGAAAACCTCCTGCTGAAGGTGCTCGATGCCGGTGTTGCGCTTGATGATTTCCGAGAAGGTCGTGTTCTCGATCTGCGCCAGCAAGTCCGGCGACTCCGCCAACCGGTTCTCGTAGTAGAAGCGGTCGCCATCACGCAGGCGCGAAAACTGATCGACGAGTATTGCCTGCAGGGTTTCGCCGACCTGCAATCCGCCGACCTTGTCTTCGGCGAGTATTCCGACCCAGAGATCGACCTTGTTGATGTCGCCGCCGTAGGCCGCCGAAAGGGCATTTGCCAGTACGGTGTCGGAGGTCAGCTGGCTGAAGCTGGTGTAGGGTAGAAGCGCGGGGGAATTGTTGAAGTCGGCGCGGAAGTCGTTGAGCGTGGTGACGCCCTGGTCGCGGCCGCGCATGATGTTCAAGGTTGCCAGATCGCGGAAACTGTTCGGGCCGAACAGGAGGTTGCGGACATCGTCGATGATCTTGGCATCGAATTCACTGGCGGTGTCGGCGGCCAGTCCGCGAACGAGTGCGGCTACGCCGCCATTGAGGTCGAGTTTGTGCGGCTGGAAAAACGCATCGAAAAGCCCAAGCTGTTCGGTGACGGTGCCGTCCTCGGCGAGCCGTTCGAACTCGGTCGGCAGCATGGTGTGGCCGAAGCGGAATCCGGCGCCGGCAAATTCATTGGAGATGGTCGGGTCGACGTCGTTCCTATAGCCGTTGTAGCCCGGCAGGGACTGGCCGATGAGTTCTGGCAGCCACTCCTCGTAGATGACCTTCTGGTATTCGGCCTCGACGATGATGCGGGCCATCTGGAACGCTTCTTCGTCGGTGAGCGTCGGGTCCAGATCCCTGAGGCGGTCCACCTGGTAGTTGTGCTCGCGCATCCAGATCTGATGCATCGAGGTCAGGGCGATGTTCTCGTCGCTGCGGATGTCGCCCATGACGTGGGCCGTCGCAGGATTGCCAATATACAAGCCGTCGGCGCTGCCGGCGCCGTGCTCGGCTTCGATGTCGGCTACCGTTGCCGCGCCTCCGTTCGCATTGGTGATCATGTATGCGCCGTCGCGCAGGACGTTGGTCGTGGCCTGGCTGGAGCCGTAAACGTTGGAAGCGTCCAGGAAGCTGGTGATCTGGTTGGCGTGTTCGCGGGCGATTGCGCCGGTGCCGGTGCCGCTGACGACCATCGACCGATCGAGCTCGAGAATGCTGCCGGGCGGGAACGCTGGATCGCCCACGGGCACTGTCGTCGACATGTGGCCGGCGGCAGGATCCTCGAAAACGAGGTCGAGATCGTGGTCGATGTACTGGCCGAAAAAGATGAACAGTTCACTGGTGCCGAATGAGTTCGCCGTGCCGCCGGGTATGTCGGCCATCGCGTTCGAAATGACTCGGGCGTTGCCGCGATCTTCGGGCGCGGAAATGGAATCGGCGTAATCTGCGAACGTCAGCCGGGTGAGTGTTTCTCCCGCCGAGCCCCAGCTGTCATTGGCCAGGTTGTTGCCGGTGCCATCCGATTCCCGGAATTCCTTCAGGATCAGGTTGAGTAGATCGCTTTCGATAGACATGTCAGACCCCGCACTCGATTTGGGACGGTTTGTGATGATAGCAACGTGCGCAGCGTCTCAGTTTCGGGCAGGCGAATGTGCCGTTCTGATCTGGTGCACGTGTTATCGAATTCATAAGCAAGTCTTATGCGATTTCAGGGAGAAAACCCCGGCCTACTGTATCCGTTGGTTAAACGGACCGCGGGCCGGGGTTCTCGTTTTTCTCGTTAACGATGAGCGGGCTCGTCGAGCCCGCTCCGTCGGCTCGCGGATTTTTATGCGACCAGGTTGTGATCCGCGATGATGTCTTCGGCGGTCACTTCGCCCGCTCCGACACCAACCAGGATGACTGCTGAGTCCGGAGTGTTCAGATCATTGCCGGTGTCGGTGTTGTCGAAAGCGAAGACCGCCGTCGAGAAGCCGGTGTCAGAATTCGCATCCGCGTAGGACGATGCGATGTAGACCAGTTCCGGCAGGATCGAGTGCTGCAGCTGGGCTGCCTCGAGCGCCTTAAGGTAATTATCGGCAGTCGGAGCATCAATGGATGCGAACGTCTCACCGAGGATTGCCTCGTCGTCGAAGCCTTCGAAGTCAATGTCATCGGCCACGACATCGTTCTTAGGATCGCTGTCCTGGCTGTAGTGATGCTCGGCGTAATTGGTGACGAAGTCCTTGATCATGTCGACCAAGCCCTGCTCGTCACCAGGCTTGAACGGATCGGCATGGGTGTTGACCGGATTCGGATCTTCTTCGGAGATGATGAACCAATCCTTGCCGTCAACCTGGCCGTCCTGGATGTGCTCGACTTCGAGTTTCTGGTCGTTGTTGTTGATGACGCGGTCGACCCAGGGGTTGGAGTTGTCTTCGACGTCGAGCCACTTGTCGACGGGAAGTTCCTTGACTTCCTTGACGCCTTTCTCTTCGTCGAAGTAGGCGACATTTACGGTCATGCTCTCAGCAGCCACCGTGTTTGCGAACGGTGAGCCGTCTGCGGGGCCTTCGAGGTCGACCCAAGTCCTACCTTCATAGGTCTTTATGGTCAGCTTTCCGACTTCATGCTCTCCGTCGAACACGTAAGTCGTGTCGCCTTCGCGGATGAAATGGACGTTGGGATAGCCCAGTTCGTCGAAGACAGCCGCGAGTGCGCCAGGAGCATGATCAAGCGTGATTTGCGTCTGGCTTCCCGGCTCTCCGAAGAGCACCTTCAACGAGAACTCAGGGCTCTTGAAGATCTTTTCAGGGAAGTGGAACGAGATGTGAGCGCGAGCATCCTCCGTGTAGGATTCCCGGATCAGATCGCGGTCGAGCTTGATGATGTTGCCGTACTGATCCTTGACGACTTTGAACGGTCCTCCGTCGGTGATCTTCACGGCCCAATCGCCTTCTTTCGTCTGGACGACTTCCGAACCCATCAGTGCGTAGGGGTATGGAACGTACTGCGTCGCACCGCCGATCAGATAGTCGTGGAGCAGTTGTGAAATGCCCTCGGCCACCTCATGCTGGCTTTCGCCGTCATGGCTATCGACCTTGTACCAGACGTGAGCGATGTTGCCCTCGACGATGACTGGCGGCTTGCTGTGGTCAGGCGAGGCCTGGGTCACTGCAATTGGGGCTACGCCATCGCCGAGATCGATCGCGAAGTGGATCGAGTCGCCGTAGTCGTAGTGGTCGTCTTCGAGGACGAGGATCTCCATGTTCGGATGATCGTCATTCTCCTTGCCGTCCTTGGCGGTGACGTTGACGATTTCAAAGTCGAGGCCCGACGTCTTGGAGATGAACAGCTGGTGGTGGGCGTCGATGTCGACGTCGAATTCACCGGCGATCTTCTCGTGCTCAGGCTTGTAGAAGGCTTCCTGAATTGCCTGCTTCAGGCCGTAGAGAGCAGCCTTGTCCTTGATCTCCTGATGGAGGTGGCCTGGCAGCTTGAGGAAGTCGTCCATTCCCCAGTCGGCCATCTTGCTATCGTCCCAACCCGTCATCTCCTTGAGCTTCCAGCTCGGCAAGTCGTGACGGATCGCCCAGAGCAGGTCGAAGGTATATTCGACATGGACTGCGTGGCCGTGTGCGCGGATTTCAAGGCTGAACTCGTCGCCGTTGCCGACGTTCGAGATCTGGAGTTCCTTGATGGTCGGCGTCGCATCTCCGCCGCCTTCCAACCAGTCGGCATCCGCGCCGCCATCGACGACATCGCTGCCGGCACCGCCGCTAACGAAGTCGTTGCCTTCGCCACCATCGAGGTGATCGTCGCCACCGCGGCCGATCAGCTCGTCGTCGCCATCGTTGCCGTTGAGTTCGTCACCGGCTTCGGTGCCGCGGATGATGTCGTCGTTCGCGGTGCCTTCGACGCGCATTCCTTCGGTCTGCGAGCCGACGCCGTCAACGAACAGGCGGGTGCCGCCCGTCGTACCTGACGCGTCGATGAGGGTCAGGTTCGGCGTGAGGGCAGCTTTTTCGCCGGTGATGGCGAAGTAGTCGGCTTCACCGGTCAAGTTGATGGTGTGCAGGTCTTCGGCGTGGTCGACCTGGCCCTTGATCTTGTTTTCGTAGTCAAAGACCTGGTTGCCATGCTCGTCGAGCCACGGGCTGCCGTCGTCTTCGGTGCGGCCCGTTGCCGTCTTTTCCACGTCCTTCTTGATGAAGTTGATGTGGTGGCGGCCCCAGCCGTCATAGGTCGCGGCTTCGACGTTGAGGACTTCGGTCTCGCCGCCGACGAAGTTGATGTCGAGGTCTTCTTCGAGAACGAGGTTCAGAACATCGTTGGTGCCGTTGCCGGCGTTGGTGTTGCCTTCGGTGTCGAGGACGCCGACGTCAACAACGAGAGTGACTGCCTTGCCTTCCTGCCAGGGCTTGAACCGGTCGCGGTTCTCCATTTCGCCCCAGTAGCGCGGCAGATGCTCTTTTTCCTTGCCGTCGCCGTTGGGTTCCTCAAGGACCGTGCCGATGCCTTCGTGGCTATCGTGGACTACGTGATCGCCATTGCCGAAGATGAACGTGTACTCTTGGTTGGCCTCAAGGTTGATGAGGGCCAGGTTGGAGAACGAGCGCTCCTGATAGGGCGAGTCGTCGTAACCGTCCGGGACTTCGATCACCGGCCGTACCAGCTCTTCGACCCGGTGTTTGGGATAGTGACATTCGATACCGCAAGCGAAGTCGACGGTATAGATTCCCTTGATGGCGTTGGCGTCGAGGATGTCGACCCAGGCGCTATCCATGTCGAAGGACACCGGCTCAACTCTGTCGCCAAACCACTTGGAGTTGGGATCTCCGGTGAACATCGCCCGGGAGCCGACTTCGTCGTAGATCTTCGCGATCTGGAAGTTCGAGAACTGGTTGTCCTGTCCAACAGGCAGGTCGGAGAAGATCACGGCGTTGCTGCCGCCACCACCGTCCGCCGTCAGCCCGACCGCGCCGCGGCCGAGGTAGAGGTTTTCGTCGCCGGAGCCGCCGTTGAAGGTCAGATCCTCGTGGCCGACCGGATGGCCGTGGTCGTCGTAGACCGGCACCTTCCAGACGCTGTGCTCGCCGATGCGGCCGCTATCATCACGCCATTCATCGTCACTGCGCCAGTTGCTGTCGTCGTGCTTGTTCTCCCAAGTCACGACATACGAGTTGTCGCCGGACGTTCCGGACATGTCGACGTTCTGGAGGTTGGGGTTCTTCCAGAAGAGGGTGTGATGGAATGAGCCAACAACCGCGTCGGCGCTGCCGGAGCCGCTGATCGTATCAAGCGTTTCGCCGGCATGGATGCCGCTGATCACGCTCGGCTGATCGCCGTTGAACTCAAGCGCGACTTCCTTGATGTCGGCAAGCTTGCCGTGCTCATCGGTGGTGGCAGCTTCGGTCAGCTCGATCTTGATGCCCTTGTAGCCAGGATCGCGCTTGTCTTCGGTTTCGTGCTTGAAGTCCGGGAGTGCGTCACGGGTCGCACCGACATGATCCACCGCGATGGTGACTTTCTCGGTGCCGTCAAGCGAGCCCTTCTTGAAGTCGAGCAGGTGATCGGCCTGGGTGTGCTTGATTTCAACGCGAAGGCCGTCTGCCTCGGCGATGTTGGTGAAGGCGATCATGTCGTCCTGGGCGCTGTCAGAGATGATCTTTTTCAGATCCGCGCCCATGCCGCCAAGGTCGACAGCCAATTCCTTGCTGCTGTCGCCGAACTGTTTCAGTTCAAAGATTTCGACGTTTTCAGAGTGGAAGGCGCCGACGGAATTGAATTCGCGACCATACCCAAGGAGCTTGGAGCCTTCAGCGTAGAGGTCGACCTTCGTGTCGAGGCGCTCGCTCAAGTCGACGATGACCTTGAGCTTGTCTTCGTCGCCGTCCTTGCCATCGATAAACGCACCGCTGAGGGTGTTCAAATTGTCCGAAACGAAGCCGGTGAACAGGTTGTCCTCTTCGTCGCCCATGACCATCGCACCTGGGACGACCGGGATCGGTGGAAGTTCGTCTTCGTCGGTGACCTTGATCGAAACCGGGAAGGTTGTTTCGGAGACGTTGTGCGCGGCGTCGGTGACCCTGATGTTGAGTACGTAATCGGTGTCGTCGTCGACATCGGTGCCGTTGTAGATGATCTTGTCGCCATCAATCGAGAACGGAACGGAGCCTGGCGCATTCGTCAGCTCGAAGATATGGGTGTCGTTCTCGGTGGCATCGATTGCCGACAGCGTGCCAACGGCGGTTCCGGCTGGCAGATCCTCCGGGATGTCCGGCAGCATGTCCATGTTGATGCCGGTCGGGGGCAGATCGTCGAGATAGGGCTGGTCGTCGAGATCGGTGCCGTAGTTGACTTCCTTGCCATCGAGGATGGCGTTGACGAATGGCTTTGCCTTCTGCTGGAGGGCTGCTTGGACATTCGGGCGGGTCAACACGAAGGCCAGCAGTTCGGCACCGTCGAAGCGTTTGACCCAGTTGGCTTTTTGTGCGGGCGGTTGCTGCGGCAGATCGAGGTTCTTGAAGATGTCACGGATCAGCTTGTATTCCAGCAGTTTGCCGTTGGCATTCTTGTAAGCATCTGCAAACGGCTTATTGGCATCGAAAATGTGGACGGCGTAGGCCTTCTGTCCGAGGTTATCGAACCGGAGGGTATGATTTACGAATACCGTCTCGTTGGGCGGTGCGGTGCCAAACAGAGCTTGCCAGATGCCTGCGGAATTAATTGCGGCTGCTTTTTGCGATTCATGGATTGGGGGGCGGGCCATGACGTCTTCTCCTCCAAAGAGAACTCAATGAACTGTGTCCTAGGAACTCATCGGGCAAGGCACCGTCGTTCGCGGAGGAGGCCTCCACGTAATTTTCATGCGGTGCAGATCTTAATTCTTCTCGCCCTATACAGCGAACCTGTGTATAGTAAAATCAATACTAGGCCCCACGTCAAGAACAAATCACGGGTCGCTGTATGAAAATGATACACGCCAAGGTGCTCGATTTGAGTCGAGAGGCCGTGTTAGTATTCGCTGGCAAGTGCTTCTTGATGTTGGATAGCTTGGAGTTGAAGCCGTGGCAGCGGCTTTGCCGCCGGTCGGCCGCTTCCAGTTCCTTAGGTAACTGCCTGGGAGTAAGAAAACTGGACTTTGGGTTAACAGAAAGCTGGACAGGCGTGTCGGGAAGCGGCACTAAAAATGCATGCAGCGGAACGATCAGTCGTTCATGAGCCAATGCCTCGTGAAAATTTTGTTCGGAGGGAATAATGGCGTCGCGTAAGGACGGGCTGAAGAAGCCCGTCAACCCCCTTAGGGAGGCTTTCGGCAATTTTCGGCCGGCGTTGATCACGGTGATGATCTTCAGCGTATTCTGCAATTTGTTGCTGTTCGTCGGTCCCGTATACATGCTGCAAATCTACGACCGGGTCTTGTCGAGCCGGAGCGAAGGCACGCTGATCGCATTGACGGTGATTTCCATCTTCCTGCTACTCACCTACGCGGGGCTGGATGCGCTGCGGTCGCGAATCCTCGTCAGAGCGGGCTATAAGTTCGACGAAAACCTCAATTCATCACTCTTCCGGACCGCGCTCGGTTCGGCGCTGGCGCAACGTTCCACGGCGCCGGCGTCGACGTTGCGGGATATGGACACCGTGCGTGAGTTCTGGACCGGATCGGGTGTCATCACACTCTGCGATGCGCCGTTCGCGCCGGTGTTCGTTGCGATATGTTTCCTGTTCCACCCCTATCTCGGGCTGATCGCGCTTGTCGGCGCCGTCCTTCTATTTGCGCTGGCGCTGGCAAACGAGCTGTCGACACGGGATTTCCTGAAGGAAGCAGGGCGAAGATCCAGCGAAGCGTCGCACTATGCGACGTCGTCGATGAACAACGTCGAAGTCATCCATGCACTGGGCATGCACCGGGCCATCCATAAATGCTGGGCCGACCGCCACGTCGAGGCGCTGCAGTTTCAGGCCAAAGCCAGCGACTGGGCCGGGCTCATCATGGCAACGACAAAATTCATCCGGCAGAGTCTGCAGATCTTCATCCTCGGGGCAGGGGCATATCTTGCCATCTACGGTGAAATCTCTCCTGGTATGATGATCGCCGCATCGATCATGATGGGACGGGCACTTGCTCCGGTCGAGCAATCGGTCGGGCAGTGGAAAAGCTTCATGGGCGCGCGCAATTCGTGGACCCGGCTTGAAACGCTGTTCGGCGAGGCGGCGCAGGAACGTGAGCGGACGCCGCTTCCAACTCCGAAGGGGCAGCTGTCGGCCGAGGCGCTCTTCGTGGGAACGGGGCGCAGTTCCAAACCAATCCTGCGCAATATCCAGTTCGAAATTTTGCCGGGCGAGGTTCTGGCGGTGATCGGGCCGAGTGCCGCTGGCAAGTCAACGCTGCTGAGGTCCATGGTCGGCGTCTGGGAGCCGATGTCGGGCGTGATGCGGCTTGACGGATCGGATCTGCGTCACTGGGACCCGGAGCTGCTTGGTCAACACATCGGTTATCTGCCGCAAGATATCGAGCTGTTTTCCGGCACGGTTGCGGAGAACATTTCCCGCTTCCGCAGCGGCGATGATCCCGAACTTGCCGTGAAGGCGGCGATGATGGCCGGCGCCCACCCGCTGATCCAGCAGCTTGCAAGCGGATACGATACACCGGTCGGTGAAATGGGAATGTCCCTTTCGGGCGGGCAGCGACAGCGCATCGGCCTGGCCAGGGCCATGTACGGCTCGCCAAGCCTTCTGGTGCTTGATGAGCCCAACGCTCATCTCGACCGGCACGGTGAGCAGGTGCTGCTCGCGGCCATCAAGCGGTGCAAGGAGCAGGCAACGACGGTCGTGTTCGCGACGCATACGCCAAACCTGCTTGCGTCCGCAGACAAGATACTGGCGCTCAAGGATGGCGGTGTTCACATGTTTGGACCCACCAAGGAAGTGGTCAACGAACTTCTCAAGCCGCGCGCGGTGGAAGAAGGCGATACGCAGGTCGCCGGTCCTTCACAAACGCCGGCCACGTCCGGACAGAGTGACGGGCGAGAGAGCCCGCCGCAAGTTACGGGAAATGGTGGCCGGCAGGTGGCGAAGAAGCCAATCCAGGCGACAGGAACCTGATCGGTGGGGCGCGTGGCGTGGGTGTGTGCCTGGACCGCGTCCTGACGCTAAGGTCGGTGGATTTGAAGTCCGGTACGAGTGGCACCCTCAAGTATGAGGTGCCGACGGTCATGGAGTAAGACGATGAACGCGTTGGTTGAAACAAAGAACACCCAGGTTCAGAAAATCAGTCCGGCAGGGTCCCAGATTCCCTACACTTTGATCGGTTACGGGATCATCTTTGCGGTGTTCGGCGTCTTCGGGGCCTGGTCGGCTTTTGCGAAGCTGGACAGCGCCGTGATCGCTTCGGGGTCGATCGCGGTCGAAAGCAACCGCAAGAAGATCCAGCACTTCGAAGGCGGGATGGTCCACGAAATCCTGGTGAAAGAGAACCAGGCGGTCAACAAGGGAGATATTCTGTTCCGGCTCAACCCGCTCCAGGCGGAGGCGCAAGCGCAACTGCTGCAAGGCCAGATCGACGCTGCGATGGCTCTTGAAGCCCGGCTGCTTGCCGAAAGGCAGAGCGCGGACAAAATAGATTTTCCGCAGGAGCTCGTCGACAGGGCGGGTCGTCTTTCGACGCGCAAGAACATGATCGACCAGGAGCAACAGTTCAAGGAACGACGCGGCTCGGTTGCAGGCCAGATTGGAATCCTCAACAGCAGGATCGAGCAGCTTGCCCGCACGATTGCGGGCCTGGATGCCGTGAAAATCTCGACCGAGGGGCAGATCAAGAGCATCAAGGAAGAGTACGAGAAAGTCTCCAGCCTCGCCGATCGCGGCTATTATCCGGTCAACCGCCTGAAATCGATGGAACGCGAAATTTTTTCGCTGGAAGGCAGGCTGGGGCAGACAATCGCCGATATCGCGCGCAATGAAAACGGAATCGGTGAAGCGAAACTGCAGATCATCCAAACGCGGCAGCAGTTCCAGGAAGAGGTCATCGACGGGCTGCGTGAAGTGCGCGTGCAGATTCCCGAGCTTCGGGAGCGACACAGAATGGCCCAGGATATCGTTGACCGGCTGGTGATCCGTGCGCCGCTTTCAGGGGTCGTGCAAAACCTGCAGGTGCATACGGTTGGCGGCGTGGTGCGTGCTGGAGATCCGCTGGCGGAACTCGTGCCGATCAACGATTCGCTGCACCTTGAGGTGCGGATCAATCCTGTCGACATCAACCATGTCGGGATCGGCAGCAAGGCCGAAGTGCGCTTCCCGGGCTTCAAGAGCCGGACACTGCCGCTGATCCTTGGTGAAGTGAAGAGCGTATCGCCCGACCGCATCACGGATCCGGCTACCAACGAGCCCTATTACCTGGGTATTGTCGAGGTCAAGGATGCAGATATTCCGGAAGAGTACCGCGGTAGCCTTACGGCGGGCATGCCGGCTGATCTGTTTATCGCAACCGGTGAAAGGACAGTCGCGGACTATCTTCTGTCGCCGTTCACGGACGTAGCCCGCAAGTCGCTTCGCGAATTGTGACGACTGTGAAATCGTCTGATGACCGCGCTGCGGGCTCGGAGCACATTTTCTCGCTTCGAGCCCTGCCATTTGGAACCGCCGTTTCATTTACCAATAGATTATAGAATCTATTTTCGCTCAATGATTGGTTGCAAGATCGCCCGAGTGTATGTATTTTGCTTTATATACCATGTGCGCTGGATCGATGTCCGAAGTCGATCAGCGAATGTGCTAACGGGTGGGCGTGGTCAATAGATGGTCTTGAACAATGTATTCCAATCCGCAGAAGCGCCAGGATGCGCAGACACAGGAATTGCGTAAAGCTGCAGGGAAGTGGCTGAGAGAATTGCGCGAAGCGCAAGGCCTCTCGCAACGCGAGCTCGCCCAACTCGTCGGTGTCGAATATTATACATTCATATCGCAATTGGAGACCGGTCGCGGCCGAATTCCACCGGACAAATACAGGCAGTGGGCGGAAGCGTTGGGGCTCCCGGCCAAGGATTTCGTCAAGCATCTGTTTCAATACTACGATCCGATCACCTTCGAGATTCTGTTCGCAGATGAAACTGCGGCGCAGGCTCGCAAGAAGCGCGCATCGCCGGTTTCCAAGACGATTTGATCGGCCGGGCTGTTCCTGAACGGGTCGGGTTGCAGGTTCGGCAACCGTAGCGGCCCTTGCCGGCCGGAACGCTGCAATTAGCGGTCACAGTGGCGGCTCTCGCGCACGTTGCGGGAGGCGCTGTTGTCTTTAAGTGTTTCGGGAATGCCGAAATCAACTTTTATTGTGCCCCTGTTCGGCCATTCCAACTCAGGTTAGAAGCGGCTTTGTGCTCGACAGGCCATGCTATCTGGCATATGGTATACCAGCTAACATGACGCGTTGCCCTTCCTTGCCGCCAATTCGGACTTCAGGGCGTCGGTGCCTCGTTTTCGCTGGTCGCTCTCGTCGCTCTGGTCGTTCGGCAGTTTGGCGAAATTCCAGTCGGATGGAGGCGGCGCATCGGGCGCAATAGGGCACTCAAAGCTGTGTTGGACATCAGGGATGGAAATCCCGGAAGGCCCATAAAGGTAGATGCGGCGATGCTGTTACACGAATTCCAGGCCAAGAAGCTGTTGCGGGGATTTGGGATCAGCGCCCCGATGGGACAGGTTGTTGCGAGCCCAACGGAAGCTCAAGAAGCCGCTGAACGGCTTGGTTGCCGGCGGTATGCCGTCAAGGGCCAGCTTCTCGTGAATGACAGGGCCGCACAAGATGCGATCCGTTACGCTTCGACACCGGCGGAGGTCGCGGAGCAGGCGCGCAAACTGATCGGGTCGAGTTATCAGATTGCCGGCGGGCAGATACCCGACCAGGTCATCCAACTGGTTCTCGTCGAAGAATTCGTCGAGGCGGCCCGTGAATTCTATGCAGCGGTTTCTTTGGACAGGGCGGCCGGGAAAGTCGTTCTCATGGCTTCAAGCCAGGGTGGGTCTGGCATCGAACAGCGGGTTAAAGCGGCACCTCAGGCCATTCACCGCTGCGAACTGAAGCTCGTGGGAATGAAGGCGGTCGGGGATTTTGCCGGTACCGCCGAGGCGGTGAGCCCGGAGCCGGGCCTTGTGATGGCACTGGCGGAAGTTTTCCGCAATCTGGCTGTGGCATTGGTGGCCAGCGATGCAATGCTCGTGGAAATAAATCCCCTGGTCGTGACTGCTGACAGCCAACTCGTGGCGCTTGACGCCAAGATGATCATTGATGACAACGCTCTCTACCGCCGGCCGGAATTAGCGGCTCTCAGGATCGACAACGAGAGGCTGGAACGGGATCGCAACGAGCTTGAAGCTCAGCGTTACCAGATGAACTTCCTCAGTCTCGATGGCGAAATCGGGGTGGCGGTCAACGGTGCGGGGCTTGCCCTTGCAACTCATGACCTGATCGTCGATTGTGGCGGGCGGCCCTCCAATTTCATGGATATCAGGACAACGGCGAAAAGCCTCGATATCGCGCACGGCTTCGAGATGCTGCTCGCCAATCCGAAAACAAGGGCGATCCTGGTCAACGTTCACGGCGGCGGGATGCAGCGTTGCGATACGATCGCGGAAGGGCTTGGCATCGCGTTGCGGCGACGGTCGAGGAAGCTTCCCATCGTGATCCGCATGGCCGGCAACAACGCGGACTTTGCACGGACTGTATTGAGGAATAACGGAGTTCAATTTTATCAAAGCGAGACAATGGAGCAGGCTGCGCGCCAGGTCGTCGAGCTTTGCAGGAAGGAGGCGGCGTAGTGTCGATCCTGATTACACCGGAAACAAAGGTGCTCTGTCAGGGGATGACAGGCCGCGCCGCGACATTCCATTGCGGACGGATGCAATCCTACGGTACGAATCTGGTGGCCGGCGTCACGCCCGGGAAAGGCGGCCAGCGGCATCTCGACGTGCCTGTGTTCAATAGCGTTTCGGAGGCGGTCGAAGCGACCGGTGCGGATGCGAGCATCGCCTTCGTGCCGCCAGCAAACGCTGCGGCGGCAATCATCGAGGCCATCGAGGCGGAATTGGGGTTGATTGTTTGCGTCACCGAGAGGGTTCCGGTGCTCGACATGGTAAGAGTGCGACAGGCCCTGGAAGGCTCGAAAACGGTGCTGATAGGTCCCAATTCGCAAGGGCTGCTGGCGCCGGGAATCGGCCAACTCGGCGTTATGGCGACGGTCGACGCCAAGCCCGGACGGATTGGAATTGCATCGCGGTCGGCTTCGCTGACGAGCGAAATAGTGGCGCAGACGACTGCTGCGGGACTGGGGCAATCGACGACTGTCGGCGTCGGAGGCGATCCGGTGCATGGAATATCACTTGCCGATTGCGTCTCGCTCTTTATCGATGATCCGGAAACGCACGGCATCATCATTGTCGGCGAGATCGGGGGATCGGAAGAAGAAGATGTCGCCGAACTCGTTCAGCGGATGCAGCCGCAAAAGCCTATCGTGGCCCTCATCGCCGGCCGTCATGCACCACCGGAGCGGCGGATGGGCCATGCCGGGGCTCTGGCGACCGGGGGAACTGGTTCGGCGAAAGCAAAAATCGAGGCCTTACAGGCTGCCGGAGTCATCATAGCGCCGCACGCTGGAAGCATCGGAGAAACGATGCGCGCGGCGCTCAACTGAAGGGGCGATCATGAGCAAGAAGAAATCCAACGGTGGCGGTGCGGGCCGTCCCGGTGGTAAGCGTGCGATCCATCCCGGCGCCGGCCGTCGCAAGGCCGTGCCGTTTCCAAAGGGGCGCGTGCTTGACCCAGCCGACGCGGAGTCGGTGCGCGCCTTGATTGGTCATGCGCCCTACGAGCGCGCCCTGCTCATCGAATATCTGCACAAGATCCAGGACCAGGAAGGTTGCCTGCCAGCCGGGATGCTGCACGGCCTTGCCGAACTCATGAAGATCCCGATGGCAGAAGTCTACGAAGTGGCGACCTTCTATGCCCACTTCGACGTCGTTCCCGATGGCGCCGAGCGTCCGGCGAAGACCACGATCCGGGTTTGCGAGAGCCTTTCCTGTATGCTGGCGGGCGCGGAAGATCTGATTGCCGCGCTGCAATCCGACGACATGCCGGGCGTGCGCGTGGTCAGGGCGCCGTGTATCGGTTCGTGCCATACGGCGCCGGCCTGCCACGTCGGGCATCATCACGTCGATCATGCGACCCCAGGCAAGGTCAGGGAACTGGCGCTCGAGGGGCATGTCCATCAGGAAATGCCGGAATATCAGACGCTCGGCGACTACATAGAAAACGGTGGATACAAGGTCCTCAAGGCCTGTCTGGCCGGCGAGAAGCCAGTCGACGACGTGATCGCTACCTTGTCGGACGGTGGACTTCGCGGTCTCGGCGGCGCAGGCTTTCCGACAGGACGCAAATGGACGTTCGTGCGGGCGGAAAAAGGTCCGCGCATGATGGCGGTCAACGGCGATGAGGGCGAGCCGGGCACTTTCAAGGACCGCTACTACCTCGAAACGCGGCCGCATCAGTTCCTCGAAGGCATGCTGATCGCTGCCTGGGCCGTGGAAGCCAGGGAAGTCTTCGTCTACATGCGCGACGAATATCCCGCCGTGCTGAAGATCCTCTATGACGAGATCCCGAAGCTTGAAGCCGCCGGACTCATTCCGCACACCAAGGTCAGCGTGCGCCGTGGAGCGGGTGCCTACATCTGCGGCGAAGAAAGCGCGATGATCGAGTCGATCGAGGGCAAGCGCGGGCTGCCGCGGCACCGTCCGCCATACGTGGCGCAGGTCGGCATCTTCAACCGCCCGACGCTCGTCAATAACGTCGAGACGCTGTACTGGATACCGCAGATCCTGGATAAGGGGGCGCAATGGTTCGCAACCCAGGGCAAGGGCGATGCCAAGGGCATGCGTTCCTATTCGGTTTCCGGCCGGGTCAAGAACCCAGGCGTCGCGCTGGTGCCCGCTGGCTCCAGCGTTCGCGAACTCATCGAACATTGCGGCGGCATGCTCAACGGTCACAAATTCAAGGGCTACCTGCCGGGCGGGGCCTCGGGCGGGATACTGCCCGAATCGATGGCCGACCTGCCGCTCGACTTCGGCCAGCTTGAGAAATACGGCTGCTTTGTCGGCAGCCACGCCGTTGTCATCCTGTCGGACAAGGACGATATGAAAGAGGTCGCGCTGAACCTGATGCGCTTCTTCGAGGACGAGAGCTGCGGTCAGTGCACGCCTTGCCGTAACGGTACGGAGAAGGCGGTTCAACTCATGTCGAAGGAGAGCTGGGACCAGCCGCTACTGAAGGATCTTGCGCAGGTGATGAGCGATGCTTCGATTTGCGGGTTGGGGCAAGCAGCGGCCAACCCGCTGATGAGCGTGATAAAGTACTTCCCGAAGGATCTAGAATGAGCGATCCGCGGTCTGGCGGATAATTCAGGCGAGAAGAATAAAGGGCATCATGGTTCCCACCACCGCGCGAGGCAATGTTGAGGCCTTAGCAGCGGTCACATGATGTCCTAGCAAAATTCGATCACAGCCGAGGCTTAGAATGACCGAGAAGATCACCTTTGAGCTCGATGGCCGGACAGTAGAAGCCGAAGCGGGCGAAACCATCTGGCAGGTGGCGAAGCGCGAAGGGGTCACGATCCCCCACCTATGCTGGCTGCCGCAACCTGGCTATCGCGCCGACGGCAACTGCCGGGCCTGCATGGTCGAGGTCGAGGGCGAACGCGTGTTGACCGCCTCTTGCCAGCGCAAGTGCGCCAACGGGATGAAGGTCAAGTCCGCCAGCGAACGGGCGAAGAAGTCCCGCGAAATGGTGTTCGAGCTGCTGATGGCGGATCAGCCTGAGCGGGAAACCAGCCACGATCCAAGATCGTCGTTCTGGAACTGGGTGGACGACATGGGTATTGCGGCTTCCAGCCGATACCCGAAGGCCGATCGTCCGGCTCCCGACACGACGCATGCGGCGATTGCGGTCAATCTGGACGCCTGCATCAATTGCGGCCTGTGCGTCAGGGCGTGCCGCGAAGTGCAGCACAACGACGTGATCGGCATGGCCTATCGCGGACACGGAGCGCGTCCGGTGTTCGATTTCGATACCGGCATGGGACAGTCGACCTGCGTCGCCTGCGGGGAGTGCGTCCAGGCCTGCCCGACGGGTGCGCTGATGGAAGCCAACCTGCTCGACGAAAAAGGAACACGGGTCCACTTCGAAGACAAGAGCATCGACACGCTTTGCCCCTATTGCGGTGTCGGCTGTCAGACGCGGGTGCACGTCAAGGACAACAAAATTCTCTATGTCGATGGGCGCGATGGACCGGCCAACGAGAACCGCCTGTGCGTCAAGGGGCGCTTCGGGTTCGATTACATCCACCATCCCGACCGCCTGACGAAGCCGCTCATCCGGCGTGAAGGCGTGGCCAAGGACGCCAACATGCAGCTTGAGCGAGCTGACATCGGCAAGGTGTTCCGCGAGGCGACCTGGGACGAAGCGCTCGATTTCGCCGCAGAAGGGCTGAAGAAGGTCTTCAAGAACGGCGGCGGTTCGGCACTTGCCGGGTTCGGTTCGGCGAAAGGATCGAACGAGGAAGCCTACCTGTTCCAGAAGCTGATCCGGCAGGGTTTCGGCACCAACAATGTCGACCACTGTACAAGGCTTTGCCACGCCTCCTCGGTTGCCGCGTTGATGGAGGGGCTCAATTCCGGGGCGGTCACGGCGCCGTTCATGGCGGCGGCCGACAGCGATTGCATGATCGTGATCGGCGCGCGGCCGAACCAGAACCACCCGGTTGCCGCAACATACATCAAGGACGCAGCGGCACGAGGCGCCAAGCTGATCGTCATGGACCCGCGCGGGCATGGCGGCGGCATGGGCCGCTACGCCACGCATATGCTGCAGTTCAAGCCTGGTACCGACGTGGCGCTGCTCAATGCCATGCTCAATGTGATCATCACCGAAGGCATGGTCGACATCCAGTATGTGCAGGCGCACACCGAAGGCTATGAGGCACTGAAAAAGCGCGTTGCGAGCTTCACGCCAGAGGCGATGGAGGCCATGTGCGGGATCCCGGCGAAGACGATCCGTGAGGTTGCGCGACTATATGCGCGTTCGGAACGCTCGCTGATCTTCTGGGGCATGGGCATCTCGCAGCACACGCACGGAACCGATAACGCCCGCTGCCTGATTTCGCTGGCACTCGTGACAGGCCATATCGGTCGCGCCGGTTCGGGACTGCATCCGCTGCGCGGCCAGAATAACGTGCAGGGCGCTTCCGACGCCGGCCTCATCCCAATGGTCTATCCGGACTACATTTCCGTCGAAGATCCGGCGGTGCGGAAGAAGTTCGAGAAATTGTGGGGCCGTTCGCTCGATCCCAAGCGCGGGCTGACGGTGGTCGAGATCATGAAAGCGATTCTCGACGGTCAGATCCGCGGCATGTATGTGATGGGGGAAAACCCGGCGATGTCGGACCCCGACGCGCAGCACGCCCGTGAGGCGATTGCGAATCTCGAACACCTCGTAGTGCAGGACATCTTCATGACCGAGACCGCGTGGCATGCCGATGTGGTGCTGCCGGCTTCGGCGCACGCGGAGAAGTGGGGCACGTTCACCAACACGAACCGGCAGGTACAGCTGGCCCGTCCGGTCGTGTCACCGCCTGGAGAGGCTCGCCAGGACTGGCACCTGATCCAGGAACTGGCACAGCGCGTCGGGCTCGACTGGAAGTATTCGGAGGTCGGCGAGGTCTTTGCAGAAATGGCAAATGTCATGCCGTCGCTCGACAACATTTCCTGGGAACGGCTGTTGAAGGAGGGCGTCGTAACCTATCCTTGTGACGACCCCGGCAAGCCTGGCAACGAAATCATTTTCGCGAATTCGTTCCCGACGAAGTCCGGGCGCGCGAAAATCGTTCCTGCCGAACTGCTGTGGCCCGACGAGATGCCGGATGAAGACTATCCGCTGGTGTTGACCACGGGCCGGCTCCTCGAGCACTGGCATACCGGTTCGATGACGCGGCGGGCGACAAACCTCGATGCGCTGGAACCGGAGGCGATTGCGGCGATGCATCCTGCACACCTGGCAAGAATCGGAGTGGTGCCCGGCGACTTTGTGCAGGTCAGCACCCGCCGCGGCTCGATCCGGTTGAAGGCCCGTGCCGAACGGGACGTTCCCGAGGGGATGGTCTTCATTCCGTTCTGTTTCGCGGAAGCTTCCGCGAACATGCTGACCAACCCGAAGCTCGACCCGATGGGCAAGATCCCCGAGTTCAAGTATTGTGCGGCACGGGTGGAGAAAGCCGATGCGCCAAGCGCGATGGAGGCCGCCGAATAGGCAGCCGACCGGCGCAGCAATGCAGACTTCGGCATCCTCCCGCTTCCGATCCGGGTCGGCGTCGGCCGTTGCGGTGGAAATCGGGGCAGGAGGTTTGTGCCGGCCGCCAAGGGGGCCGGCATCCAATTTCGAAAGGACGACGGATTGTGGACGCTGCCGTTGCGCAACCCGTTGACGAGGCGCTGGCCCGGGCCGAGCGGCGGGCATTGCGGTGCCTCGATGAACTCGATCCGGATCAGCCGAGACGTAAACGCGGAGAAATTTTCGCGCGTGCCATCCTCATCGTTTTCGAGGTCTACTACAGCCGCTCAAGAGAGATTCCATTCGCACAGAAGCGCTTGTTCGAAGAGCGCAACTGGCCAGAGACGTTCAAGCTCAGCCGTGAGCGTCTGACGATCTATGGGCGCTATCTCAACGCGCTGGTACCTCTCCTGAGGGAGCGCTGGCCGCAGAACATCCCTGACGACAGGGGCTTCTGGGTCGAGGTCGAGGCTGCCTTTCTGGATTTCATCCACGGGCGCTACGAAGCCGATCTCGCATTCGCCTTCCTGCGCTCGACGCGGCGCGTGGTGCGGCAGGGCGAATGGGCTCCTGTGGCCTATTATGCCGGCCGGGCGGCGGATGGACCGGACTATGAAATCGGCCACGACGTCACAAGGACGTTTCCGGTCTCGCGAAAGGTCAGCGCGGGAGCCGTCGCAAACGCCCTGAAGGCGCCGAACTTCAACGCGCCGTTCCGCGATCTGGATGGCGATGCGCAACTGCTGGCGGAAAGGATCAACGGCGAACTTGAGCGCCGGGGTGGCGTCGTCGACAGTCCGGTTGCCTTCGAAGTGATCAACGCGGGTTTCTTTCGCAACCGGGGCTGCTATATCGCCGGGCGCGTCTGGTATCGCGTGCCGCAGAACGGGGCCGAGACTATGGCAGGGGACGCAACGGTAGCGCCGGGCCGCGAAGGCAAACGAGAATTCCTGCCGATCGTGATCGCGTTGCTCAACGAAAAAGACGGTATCTTCGCCGACGCCCTGATAACCGAATCCGACGAGATCCATCGGGTGTTCTCTTCCGCCCTGGCAAATTTCCACGTCACCGAGAACGCCTATCACCAGCTCGCCCGGTTCCTCCACGAATTGATGCCGAAGCGGCCGCTGGGGCTTCACTACTCGACAATCGGGTTCAATCACGTCGGCAAGGTCGCCGTGATGAAGGAACTGGTCAGCGAGCACAACCGGAACGGGGAGCTTCTGGATTTCGCAGTCGGTTCCCGCGGGACGGTGGCGATCGGGTTCTCCATGCCGTCGTCCCGGTACGTAATGAAGGTCATCCGGGATACACCTGCCGAGGGCTACAAGTGGGACACCTTCGATGGGCCTGAAGCGATCCTGAAGAAATATGGCGTGGTTCACGACATGGACCGGGCCGGTTCGATGCTCGACAACGTGATCTACTCGAATGCCCGTCTCGAGCGGTCCTGGTTCACGCCCGAACTGCTTCAGGAGTTTGCCAATGCCGCCGACGGGTCGGTGAAAATCCTGCACCGCTATGTTCTGTTCAAGCATCTCATCGTGCAAATGAAGCTGGTGCCGCTGCCTGTATACCTGGAGACGGCGAGCGAGGCAGCCGGCAAGCGGGCCATCGAAGAGTTGGGTATCTGCATACAGAACAATGCGGCGGCGAACATCTTCAACAAGGATCTCGACGCCCGCAACTACGGTGTCAGCAGGATCGGCAAGATCTACCTTTTCGATTATGATGCGGTCGAGCCGCTGAGCGGCGTGAAGGTCAGGACAAACCTCGGCCGGTTCGATGGCGAGGAGGACATCCCCGACTGGTATTTCGAGACGGGAACGATCTTTCTGCCTGAAGAAATGCTTGTGGGGCTCAGAATCGACGATCCGGAATTGCGCCGCTATTTCCGTGAGGCCAATGCCGAACTGATGTCGACGGGCTATTGGGAAGGTATGCAGCGGGCTCATGCCAAGGGTTTGATGCCCAAAGTCCGTTCATATCTGCCGGACAGAAAGCTACGGCGGCCGGAAAATCCTGTTAGCTAGTGTAGCGCACCTAACGTTTGGTCCCTACTTGCGGCTTGGCTCGATGCCAAACGTTTGGTGCAAAAGCTACACCAGAATCATAGCTTTGCTCGTGTTCCGGCGCCGACACTTGGTTCCCGTTGCAGCACGCTATCGACCAAGTGTCGGAGCCATAAGGAACACGAGTGCATACTGAAACGCCGATTCGGCTGCGCCTTGGGCTAGTGTTCCGACTCTGACATATGGTTCCCTGCCGGGAACCTGAATGTCAGCCCGGAACACTCAGCCCAGAAGACTAGGCAACCTTTTGATTGTGTTCTGGATTCACAAACATTTGACGACCTCCACCCGGGAATCAA
>JAHJSN010000180.1 GCA_018830445.1 Alphaproteobacteria bacterium
CTTCTTCGCAAATCTCGGTCTGCCGTCATTGATGATGGAGTACCGTCGCCTCAATCGCGTATCATGAACCGCCGTATGCGGAACCGCACGTACGGTGGTGTGGGAGGACGGCGGGAGCAATCCCGCCTCCTACCCGATCAAATTCGCGGTGTTGCGGCAACACGCGCAGGCGACCTTGCCCGGCAGGGCTGCGTGATAACCGCCCGGGGTGTAGACTTACTGCGATGAGCCCGTCTGATGCCGCAAGGTTGCGTGCGGATCGACGGCGAACGCAGTCGGTCACCTACATGGACATGCCGACGGAATTGCGGGTATCAAGGGCCGAAGACGAACAGGCTTCAGAACGCCAAAACACAGGATATGCGCACAATGACGAGTTCCCTGCCGGCCGACTTTTTTCCGTCCAGGGCTATTGCCGGGTTTGCTGCCATCGTCCTTGGTTTCTCGGTCAATACGGCGTTGGCGCAGGACGCTGCGTCGCTTGCCAAGCGGGTGCAGCAGCTCGAGGAGCAGCTGGTCGACATGCAAGTCATCGTCGGGACGCTGGAGACGACGCAGCAGGCGGCGGGGCCGGCCTATATTCCTCCTGCTGGTGGTGGGGCGTATGGCGGTGGCAGCAGCTACGGTGGGGCGAGCGACTCGGCGCGTCTTGATGGAATCGAGACACAGATCCAGGCGCTGACTGCCCAGATGGAGCAACTGTCGCGTGATGTGCGCGCGATCTCGGGCCAGCGCGGCGGCGGGTATGCCGCTCCGGCCGGCAACAGTTACGCCAGGGCGCCGCAGGCTCCGGTCGCCGCACAGAATCTCGACGACGCAGCCGGCAGCTACGGCGGGTTCGGCACGACGACGGTGGTGCCGGGACGCGAGGACGGGATCGGCGGGCTGATCGCCGGGGATGGGTTTGCGCAAGGAGTTGGTGGCGGCGATCGGGGCGGCGCCAAGGAGATGTACGAGCGCGCCTACGGCTACATGCTGCAACAGGATTACGGGGCCGCCGAGACCGCGTTTCGCGATTTTTTGAGCCGCCATCCCAACGATGCCCTGACCGGTAACGCGCAGTACTGGCTTGGCGAGACCTATTATCTGCGCGGCGAATACAGGACGGCGGCGACGGCGTTCCTGGAAGGCTACGAGAAGCACCGCAAGAACGCCAAGGCGCCGAACAGTCTGTTGAAGCTGGCCATGTCGCTCGACCGGATGGGGCAGCGGCAGGCGGCCTGTTCGTCTTATTCGGAGCTGGCGGCGCAATACCCCGACGCGCCGCCCGACATACGCCGGCAGGCAGCAACCGAGCGTCGCCGCGCGGGTTGCTGAGGCCGGCGCCTGGGCAGGGTCGGGAAGAGATCCGGACGTTGCAGGCAATGACAACCTGACCTGTTTCCATGATGGCGTGAGGACGCGAGGCGGTAGGCTCGCGCTGTGTTGCGGTCTGCCCAGAGTAGTCCTGGCCATCCGGTCCTCGCGCGTTGAAAAGCTGGGTGCGGGGATGCCAGGTTCAATCGGTGAAACAATCTTCCGGCGGGGTTAGTGTTTTGATCGTCGTTTGGGCCACGGCCGTTTGTGCTGCTCGCCTCCGGCACGACGCGGGGATGACGTTGGTAGATTCTGTCGCAACCGGTGGGAGAGGCGCACGCAGATGAAAAACACTTCGAATGGCGATGACGACTTTGCCCGGCCTATTTCGCCGGAGGAACGCGATGACCTGTTGCTAGGACTATCTATTTGCCCCCTGGCGTTGTGCGTGTCGGGAGGTGCCGACAGCATGGCGCTTTTGCATCTGGTGGCCGAATGGGCGAAGGCGGGTCGGCACGGCTATCGAGCCGAGTTTTCCAATTCCAATGACCGGGTTGCGTCGTGCGACGGGGGCCCTGCAAAGCTGCCGCAACCGGTCTGGCTCGATGGTGTTGCCACACGTGAAGATCTGGATGCCCGTGGCGGTCCGGCGCCGATCGTCGTTTTGACGGTCGATCACGGTTTGCGGGCGCAAGCGGCAGATGAGGCGCAGTTGGTCGCCAACCACGCCGCCAAGCTCGGATTGCCCCATCAAATCATCGAGTCCGACGAAGCGCCGCCAGAGACCGGCGTGCAGGATTGGGCGCGGAGAATTCGGCGGCGGTTGATCCTTGAACTGCTGCAGGCCGAGGAGATGCGGTATCGCGATTTAAGAGTGGAAGAAGCCGGGCGCATTCCGAGACTTGTCGTCATGGCGCATCATCTCGACGATCAGGCGGAAACGGTCTTGATGCGGCTTGCACGCGGCAGCGGTCTTGTCGGACTCGGCGGTATGCGCGAATGGGATTATTTGAGCGAAGAAGCGAGTGCAGAAGCCGGCCATGAGAATGTGGTGCCGCTGATGCGCCCATTCCTCTGTGTGCCGAAGTCGCGTCTCGTAGCGACCCTGAGGCATGAGGGAATCGAATTTATCGAGGACCCGAGCAACGCCGACGAGCGCTTCGAGAGGGTTCGGATACGCAATGCTCTGACGGGCTTGAATGCGATAGGCCTGACTGCGGAGGCCATTGGGCGCAGTGCCCGCCGTTTGCGCGAGGCTGAAGAGTCTCTGGCGTCTTTCGAGGATGCTTGGCAAGCGGAGATCGTCGAGCAGCACGGCGGGCTGTTGGGCGAAGTCGAATTCGCTCAGGTTATGTCGAAGGGCCGGTTTGCTGCTATTCGGCTGCTGCAAACGTTGCTTGAGAACTATGGCGGCCGGGCTCGCGCCGCAGAGCTTGCGCAAGTTGAATTGCTGTTTGACCGGATGATGGATGGCGAATTCTCCGGCGCTACGCTTGGGGGATGCCGCGTCCAAATGGACGGCGATTGTTTCGATGGCGGGAGATTGAGGATCTTTCGCGAAGGCAACGGCGAGGGACTGGAGGCTGTGCGGCTTGGGACGGGGCAATCCGTTGAGTGGGATGGCAGGTTCCAGGTGACATCAGACGATGCAGCGCCGGGCGACGTGGAGGTGCGTGCGCTGGGTGGGGCCGGCTGGGCGCGGTTGAAACGCGAAGTCGACGGGCTCGACGAACTGAAGCTCAAAGCGGCGGCGATGGCGACGATGACGGCGATCTGGCGGGGTGAAGAGATCCTCAGCGTGCCCTACCTGGACAGGCTTCTGGCGGCTCCAGAGGTCCTATCCAAGGCGGCAAGAGCATGGGCGAAGTGGCGGCCTGCCGAAGCCGGTCTCTTCAAGGCGGAATTCCTCGCCGCCGGTGATGTAATGGCGTGTTGAAGCGGCTGGCCGGGTCCGAAAAATTGGCCCATCCGCCCCAGATTAAACGTTAATTCACAGTTACATATGAGAAACCTTGGGTGTGGTAGGTTGATTGCTCGTGGGCCTTGGCTTCCCGGCGGCTTGGCAAAGGCGTGAGGGATACCTATCTTAACGAGAACTTTCGCCGAACGCCGCCTGGACCCCCTGATGGCGGACTGTCCGCCTGGATATCCCAGGCTTTGAGGGACCCAAATGAATTCAAACTTCCAGAAGCTTGCCGTCTGGGTTGCCATCCTGGTGCTGCTGGCTGCGTTGTTCAATTTGTTCAACAACAACACAGCTCAGAGCCGCAAGGGTGAAGAGATCACCTATTCGGAGTTCCTGACGGCTGTGGAAGCCGACAACGTCACCGATGCGACGATCTCGGGCAACCGCATCATGGGCACGCTGCGCGAGGGCGGGGTGTTCCAGACCTATGCCCCCGAAGACCCCGGTCTTGTCGAGCGCCTGCGTTCCAAAAACGTGAAATTCAAGGTGGCGCCGCGCGATGAAGACGTGCCCTCGATCCTCAATGTCCTGTTGAATTGGTTCCCCATGCTGCTGTTGATCGCGGTGTGGATCTTCTTCATGCGCCAGATGCAATCGGGCTCGGGCCGGGCGATGGGATTCGGCAAGTCGCGCGCCAAGCTGCTGACGGAGCGGCACGGACGGGTGACGTTCGAAGACGTCGCCGGTGTCGATGAAGCCAAATCCGACCTTCAGGAAATCGTCGAGTTCCTGCGCGATCCGCAGAAGTTCCAGCGGCTTGGCGGACGCATCCCGCGCGGCTGCCTGCTGGTCGGGCCCCCAGGTACCGGCAAGACGTTGATCGCGCGTGCGGTCGCCGGCGAAGCCAACGTGCCGTTCTTCACCATCTCGGGTTCGGACTTCGTCGAGATGTTCGTCGGCGTCGGCGCCAGCCGTGTGCGTGACATGTTCGAGCAGGCCAAGAAGAACGCGCCGTGCATCATCTTCATCGATGAAATCGACGCGGTCGGCCGCCATCGCGGTGCCGGTCTCGGCGGCGGCAACGATGAGCGCGAACAAACGCTCAACCAGCTGCTGGTCGAGATGGACGGCTTTGAAGCCAATGAAGGCATCATCATCATCGCGGCGACGAACCGCCCCGACGTGCTCGATCCGGCGTTGCTGCGTCCGGGCCGCTTCGACCGGCAGATCGTGGTGCCGAATCCGGACGTGACAGGCCGCGAGAAGATCCTGCGCGTGCACATGCGCAAGGTGCCGATTGCACCCGACATCGATCCGCGCGTCATTGCCCGCGGCACACCGGGTTTCTCGGGAGCCGATCTGGCCAACCTCGTCAACGAAGCCGCGTTGCTGGCAGCCCGCCGCAACAAGCGCCTCGTGACCCAGGCCGAGTTCGAAGACGCCAAAGACAAGGTCATGATGGGTGCGGAGCGGCGCTCGATGGCGATGACCGAAGAAGAAAAACTGGCGACCGCCTACCACGAGGCGGGCCACGCCATCGTCAACATCCTGGTGCCGGGCAACGATCCGCTGCACAAGGTGACGATCATTCCGCGCGGCCGGGCGTTGGGCGTGACGATGAGCCTGCCGGAGCGCGATAAGCTCAGCTACTCGATGGAGTGGTGCACGGGCAAGATCGCGATGGCGTTCGGTGGACGTGTCGCCGAGCAGCTGATCTACGGCAAGGAGCACCTCAACACGGGAGCTTCGAGCGACATCACGCAGGCGACCAGCATCGCCCGCAAGATGGTGACCGAGTGGGGCATGAGCGAAAAGCTCGGACCGCTGCTCTACTCGGCAAATCAGCAGGAGGTTTTCCTCGGGCATTCGGTTGCCCAACAGCAGAACATGAGCGAGGAAACAGCGCGGCTGATCGACGAGGAAGTGCGGCGCATCGTAAATGGCGGCTATGACAAGGCATGGGAAGTCCTCAGTTCACACCGCGATCAGCTTGAATCCATCACCCAGGCATTGATGGAGTACGAGACGCTGTCTGGCGCGGAAGTCGAAGGTCTGATGCGCGGCGAGAAAGTCAATCGTCCCGACGACAGCGACAAGACCAACGGGCCGGTCGGTTCGGCGGTTCCGGTCGCCGGGCGCCAGACCAAGCCGCGCGACGAGCCGGGCCCCGATACCGGTGGAATGGAGCCGCAACCGGGCTAGTGGCCTGTCTCGCCTAAATCGGTGTGCTGGCCGCAACCGCTGACGATTTCGGCGAGACATGAATGCCACTAGCGGAAACAATGGTTTAGTGTGGCGTTCAGCGCGCCTCAATTGACAACTCCTGTGCGGCACCAACAGGTCAATCAAGACGCGACGCCATACTAGTGTTCCGACTCTGACATATGGTTCCCTGCCGGGAACCTGAATGTCAGCCCGGAACAATGTCAGCCCGGAACACTTGGCAACCTTTTGATTGTGTTCTGGATTCACAAACATTTGACGACCTCCACCCGGGAATCAA
>JAHJSN010000181.1 GCA_018830445.1 Alphaproteobacteria bacterium
ATCTCGTCGAGCGCTTCTTCTGCAATCTCAAGCAATACCGCGCCATCTCAACGCGCTACGACAAGCTCGCCAACACTTTCCTTGCCGCCGTCGCGCTGGTTTGCGTACTGTTCTGGCTCAACTGACGACAGGCCCTAGCGAGCGGTCGAACGAAATGTGCGGCCGGAAACTTCAACTCAGGGTTTGACGGCGAGGATGATGTCGTCGCCTTCCTGAAGGATCTCGATGCGCATGCCGGTCGAGGCGGCGAGGCGCCACGTGTAGTAGGCCTGGATGTTCATGGCGTTCAACTCGCCGTCCGTCGTCCCAGCAACAATGTCGGTCAGGTACTGGGGCGGGCGCGCCGTCTTGCCCGAGCAGCGGATTTCGAAGGTCGGTGATTCCAGCGAACCCAGAAGCGAGACGTTGAGTTCTCCGCCACGCGGCAGTGCCGTAATGGCCGACGAAATCAGGTTCAAGAGCAGCTTGACATAGTCCTTGCCCATATGCCCGGCGGGCCCGTTCCAGACGAGTTTGTGCTTTCCAGTGCCCAGATAGCCGCGGGTGATCTGCTCGGCCATCGAAAGGTCGATCTGGGCGCCGGCCGATCCGGCGGCCCCGAAGGCGAAGCGGGCAAACTGAAGCCGGGCGGAGGCCTGCTCGGTGACGTTGCGGATGACATCGAGCGCGTAGCTCTTGGCTTCCGCGTCGTCATCCTCGTCGAGGATTTCCAGTCCATTGTAGATGGCGCCAACCGGTCCGATGACGTCGTGGCAGATCTTGCTCGATACAAGCGCGGCGAATTCAAGATCGGTCGGAGTCTCGAGTTTCATTGTTGTTACCCCTATGGCCCGGCCTTGTGCAGGTCGCCGGGTAATGCTCCGTTTTCGTCAGCGGTTGTAGCTGATTCACGTGAATTGTCGCTCAGGGTGCCTGGATTCGGCTATGAGAGACAGTGACGATGAAACTATCCCGATCTCTCCAGAATTTCCGTTAAAGTGGCGGCTAAATATCTGTGGTTGCATGAAAAATTTTAATTCCGGCCGATACAACCTGGAATGCTTCAAGGTGGGTCTTGCGGCCACACTTTGGTAACAAGTTCAGCGCAAAGGTAGAATTCAAGGATCACGATTCGCGTCCGCCGGCGCGCGGGCAGCTTCAAGTCTGTCGGCCGCCGCCGGAAAACGGTGAGCAACGGTCGACGATATGACAACATCAGCAACGACGCGCCTGCCGGTCCTGGGTCTCCTCAGCACCGGATTCGTTCTACTTTCCGCAATCATCTGGTGCTGGCCCGCCGCCGCGCAGGAAAACCTGCCCTGGAAGTCGGCGCCCAGAGAGGAATACGACACCTATCGCGAAGTCCCGCAGGCCCCAGCCGAAAGCCGATACGAGTACGACCGCGAGGCGCCTCCGCGCTATGTGCCGCCGCGGGCCGAGTACGGCAACGATGGCGGTTACGGTACGGGTAGCGCCTATAACCGCGGTCCCGATGTCGGCGGGCGTGCGGAACGCCAGTATGAACCGCCACGCCAGCAATACCGTGAAGCAGACGAGGGACCCGGCGAGCGGCCCTATGAGCGGGCCGATTACGACCGCGGCGGTCCTTATCAGGGCGGGACGGGCGAACCCTACTCTGACCGCGGCGGGCTTCCGCGCGATCCGGTCGTGCGCGAGGAATACCGCGAACGTGACGGGGGAAGCCCGGGTACGTTCTCGCAGGATGAAATCGTTCAAACCGGTCACGAATTCTTCGGCTCGGTCAGCCAGGGGCTTGCCAAGGTGGTCGAGAAAGCGTTCCGCGAGCAGGGACGACCGAATGGTTATATTCTCGGTGAAGACGCCGGCGGGGCGTTTGTTGCCGGGCTCAGGTACGGCGAGGGAACGCTCTACACGCGCGATGCGGGTACGCACAAAGTCTATTGGCAGGGGCCGACAATCGGCTATGACTTCGGTGCCGAAGGGTCCAAAACCATGGTGCTCATCTATAATATGAGATCGCCAGAGGATATTTACCGTCGGTACGGCGGGGTTCAGGGATCGGCCTACATCGTCGGCGGCGTCGGACTGCAGATCATGCAGCGCGACCATGTGACTTTGGCTCCGATTCGTTCGGGCGTCGGACTTCGGCTGGGTGCCAACGTGGGTTATTTGAAGTATACCCGATCTCCGACCTGGAACCCGTTCTAAGTACGTCAGCGGACAGGCATGCATTCCTGGCTGACGGTTCGGAAGGCTGGCGGTTCGGAAGGCTGGCGGCTCGACGTGTTGCCGGTTACAAGCGGGACGAGGAATGCGCAGAGGATGCGATCACTAGGGATTGCGATCTATGGGATCGTCCCGGCCGGGGCACAGTTGCTTGGAGAACTCTGTTTGGGAAACTGGTGTGAGACAGTGTTTGGGGCAGGGGCGTGATGAGCATTGAAGCGATCATGCACTTGGCGCTTGGGCTGTTGATTGCCATCTTCGCCGGCCTGATGATCCTGCCCGCCTACAAGCGGCGGACCGTGCGCATGACGACGGACGCCATCAAGCGGTCCATGCCGCTGACGGAAGCCGAGATCCGCGCCGACAAGGACCGCCTGCGGGCCGAATACGTGCTCGCCCAGCACGAACTCGAAAGCAAACTGGAAAAAGTCAGTCTCACCAACGCCCGTCAACGCGTCGAAATCAACCGCCGCGATGCTGCGATCACGGCGCTGGAAGAAGACATCGAGCGGATGCGCTCGTCGCTTGAAGAGCATGAGAACGCGCATCGCGTGCTCGAGCAGACGATCATGGACCGACTGCCGCGGGTCGAAGCGCGGCTGGCGGAAGCGCGGCGGCTGGTGCTTCAGCGCGACCGTGAGATAGCGCAGCTCTCGCAAACCGCGGAACGGCAAAGCCGCGCGCTTGAAGAAGCCAACCAGATCAACACCAAGGGCCGCGATGAAGTGCTGCGGCTCAATGCGGCGCTTGCGACGAGAGCTTCACGCGGTCGCGACAGCTATGGCGACGATCGCCAGGACGGCGAAGTGGCGCTGCGCACCGAGCTTGAGGCGCTCAGAGCCAAATCGCGCGAGCAAGCCTCGATGATTGCCCGGTTGCAGGGCCTGTTGGGACGCACCGGAGGGAGGGTCGGCATCGGCGGCTCGAACCGGCCGGCAGAAAGCCTCAGCCAGCAGTTGCTGCGGGAAGGCGACAGTGAGCCACTTGCATTGCGCAATTCGGATGAAGAGATTGCGCGGCTCAGGAATGAGCTTGCGGAGGCCGAGGCCAGCCTTCGGTCGTTGCGCAACTCCGCGGATGCCGGCGACGAAACGCTGGGTCAACTCAATGCAAAGATCGCAAGCTTGAAAACAAGCAACGAGAACAAAGAGTCCAACCTGCGCCAGCTGCGCGCAGAGCTTGCCGCATACAAGGACGCCGAAAGCGACGACAAGACATTGCGAGAAGGGAAGACGGCGATGCGGGCGCGGATCGCGTCGCTTGAATCCCAGACAACTGAACAGACCGAGACGATTCAGCGGCTGAGAGCGGAAATTGCCGCCGCCAACGAACGGACGGCCCGCCAGGCGGCCCACTTTACCGATGAACTGCGCAGGCTTGGCGCGGGGTCATACCAGACGTCGGCCAGTGCGCGCCGGGGTCGTGGCGAGGCACCTTCGCGCAAGACACTGAGCGAGAGAATCAGCCAACCCGGCCAGGGCGAAGCGAGGGCCGTACAAGCCGGCACCGCGGACAAGCAAAAAGCTTCGGGATTTCTCAGGATTCTCGGGGGCGGCATCGGTGCGCAGGGCAACCAGCAACCGGTTGCCGCCAACCAGGAACCAGAGGTTGCGGCGACAACACTTGATGAAACCGCAGGTAACGGTTCGACGGAAGCAGCATCGGCGGCTACCGGACAGGGCGCTGCCGAGACCTCGCAAGCAACAGATACTTCATCGACCAAAACGCCGCGACGCGGCGGCCTCCTGGAGCGAATCATCCGGGCTGATAACGCCGAATAGGCGCGCATTTTCAAAAAGTATGCAATAGTTCGTCGCCCGGCGGCGACAATCGACCGGGTCAACAATTGCCATCCGGGCGGTCGAGCTATTCGTTCGCAAGAACCCGGATGCTGCTTGGACGCGATTACGTCCGCATGGATTTGCGACAGCGCTCCAAGGCATTGATCGGGGACATGTCCCAGGTGCGCCCGCGGAGTTCGAATCCGTGCGGGCGCAGCGTTCATCCCAGCCGAGGCGGGGGGCGTTTGGTGAACATGCCATAGGCTCGTCGAGGGGGGTAACTTGCAACAGGTCTTGAATCAGATCGGCCAGCTTTTGCAGCAGGTCATCGCAGCACTCATAAAATTCTTTCAGCTGGTATGGACGTGGTCGTTCGGGCAGATCGTGGCGGTGTTCGAGTCGAATTGGCAAGCCCTGCCTATCTGGAAGATCGTCGTCCTCGTCGCGGTTTGCGCGGGCATCGTTTACGTCCTCTACAAGGCGGTCGTGCAGCTTTGGGGGGCGGCGGAAGCGATACTGAAAGCATTCATCGCACTGCTCGGCGTGCTGGTCAGCATCCTGCCCTACATCGTCATCGCGGGCGTCATCGCTGCCGGCGGCGGCTGGGTGATCCAGAACGTCAACCTATAACGGTTCGTCGCGATGAACGTGGCTGCATTCGCGAGGATAGTGGCGTGGTGCGGGCTGGCCGGCTGCATCGGCATTAGTGTGTTCGCTGAAAGAGCGATTGCAGCGGAGCCCGGCAAGGCGGTCATTATCGGCATCAACGACGTCTACCAGATCGAGGGTGTGGATGGCGGCCGTTCGGGGGGGATGGCGCGGGTCCGCGCGCTCCGGGCGGAGTTGGAGAAAGTCGCGCCTGATCTACTGTTGCTGCATGCCGGGGATTTCCTGAGCCCATCGTTCCCCGGGCGCAGCTACAAGGGCGCGCAGATGATCGACGCCATGAACCTGATGGACGGCAATCCGGCTGAAGACAGCTTCGATGCGCGCATGTTCGTCGCCTTCGGCAATCACGAGTTCGACGACACGAATTGCAACCGGTCAGGTCCTCTCGACGAGCTTGTGACGGTCTCGGAGTTTACGTGGCTTGCGAGCAATTTCGATTTTAGGAAATGCGCTCCGCTCGCGGCGCTGGCTTCCAACAAACGCGTTGTCGTCAATCGTGTCGTTGAGAGCGGGGGTCTGAAAATCGGGCTGTTCAGCGTTGGACTCGCCTACCCGGCGTACGCGCAAACGGTGCTCGATCCGATTGGGGTTGCGTGCCAGCAGATCAAGGAACTTCGTTCGCGCGGCGTCGATGCGGTGGTGGCGCTGACGCACCTGACCTGGGAGATGGATCGCGAGCTTTTGGGACTGGGCGACGACTGGAAGGCATTGCCGAAAGGCGGCCGCGAATGTAGCGACGTCCCCGACCTCGTGATCGGCGGGCACGACCACAAGAACATGGGATTGCCGTCGGAGGCGCCGCGACTTTTCAAGGCGGATGCGGATGCGCAAAGCGCCTGGGTTGTGGAAATTGAAAAGGCCGAGGGCGGTCTGAAAATCTCCGGCCGACTCGAGGTGCTCGACAATAAGCGCGCGGTCGATCCCTTGGTGCGGCGGGTCAGCGGCTATTGGCTGAAGTTGAACGACGAGCGCTATTGCCTGAGGGACTGTGTCGGGCGTGAGCGCGATGCCTTGAAAGCCTGCCTGTCATCGGTCGATGGCGGCCGGTGTCTTGCCCAGGAATTTGCCCGGGCCGTTTCGGTTGTCGAAACCGAGGAGATCATCAACCGCTCCTATGAGACCGGGTTCGGAGACTGGCTCGCCGACATCGTTCGCGAAGCCGGAGAGGCGGACGTTGCGTTCATCAATGCGGGATCGATCAGGATCAATCAGGACCTGCCGGCGGGCACCATGATCACGCGCCGCCATCTTGCGCAGATGTTCCCGTTCCAGAACACGTTCGTCAGCCGCGAGGTTTCGGGTGCGGATTTGTGGCGCGCCGTCTCGCACGCGGTCGCCAAGCGCGGCGAGGGGCCGTGGGCGCATTTCAGCGGCATGGCCGTGCGCTTGGCGGAAGCCGGAAGTGCGGGGAAGGTGGCTCGGGTGCTCGTCCGGCGGCGGGATGGCAGCGTGTTGGAAATTGGTCCGCAGAACACCGATCGATTCAAGGTTGCTTCGTCCTCATTCGTTCTCGCAAATGGAGACGGCCACGGTTTCGAAGTATGCGAGGGGAAAGTGTTTTCCGATTGTATCTTGATGCTGGAGGCCGATCCGCAATGGCCTTTACAGGGGGAAGCCGCCGAAATGACCGGGCTGGTCGGCCTGAAACTGCGTGAGGCCGGCCGGAAACATGGGCTTGAGTTTCGCGTCGACCGCAGGCTCTGCGACCGCGGCCAGGTCGATTGCCTGATTGAGACATGGTGAGGCGACGGTCAGCGACTGCAAGGGGGCTTTCAGCTGGACGCCCATCCAAGCAACCGGATGAAGATCGACGTGCCGAACATCAAGAATGCGATGCTCGCGGCGAACTTCGCAAACCAGAAGTATGCCTCCTGCAACGCCGTACCGATCACCTGCTGGGCGACGGCCGGTGGCGGCCGGTCGGGCTTCGGTAAAATGAGCCAGGTTTCCGTGGACTTATAGTGACGGAAGGGCGCGCGAAAAGCCAAGAGGAGCAGGACGAAGCAGATAACAAGTGACAGGATCGCTCCAATCTGCATGGCCATGTGGGGCTCATAACTGAAGCTCAAGAGGACGCAGAATACGGCCAAGCCTGCAAATCCGCACGCCCGACCTACGGAAAGATAAGCAACATCCGCGACTGACATAAGATCACGCCCAACGACTTGCTCACGACGCAATTGAGGTTCGGCCAGATTACACCAAACCGAAGGTGGTGTGAGATGACGAATTTGCGATTACTGAAGGTTTGCAAAATGAGCGTGGCGTTGCGCAGTGGCGGTTTTTTTCGCGATGTCGCACTCTGTTGAAAAATCGTTTTTGGCAACGCGTTGCTGCTCGGACCAGCACTGTAATTGCAACACGACCCGAAGATTGCGAAGCGTGAATTCGGTTACGAGTTCATGACAACGTCAATTCCTGCCCGGCCCCGATAAAATACGGGTCGTGATTTCGTCGATGGACCGCCGGAAACGTCAAACTGTTACTGCCTCCCCGGCAGAGCCGGGGGGGCTCCTGCTTACGCTAGTGTTCCGACTCTGACATATGGTTCCCTGCCGGGAACCTGAATGTCAGCCCGGAACACTGTCAGCCCGGAACACTTGGCAACCTTTTGATTGTGTTCTGGATTCACAAACATTTGACGACCTCCACCCGGGAATCAA
>JAHJSN010000182.1 GCA_018830445.1 Alphaproteobacteria bacterium
GTTGGTGCCGCACAGGAGTTGTCAATTGAGGCGCGCTGAACGCCACACTAAGCCATTGTTTTCGCTAGTGGCCTTCATGTCTCGCCTAAATCGTCAGCGGTTGCGGCCAGCACGCCGATTTAGGCGAGACAGGCCACTAGGCCGGATCTAAGTCCACCAGCATGAATGTTCGACAAAAAATTTGAGAGAGACCGGCGAACGCGGAATCCAGGGGCGCTGCCGTCCACGCCCCTCGTTATTAAAAGTATCAACCCCGTGTGACCGGGTCGCCGGCAACCATCACGCTGCTTCCATAACGGTCGCCGGAAAAATCCTCGCCGTCTTCCAACTGCATGATTTGCGCCAGCCGGACACGCGCGCGGCTGACCCTGCTCTTGATCGTCCCAACCGCGCATTCGGAAATCTCGGCCGCCTCCTCGTAGCTGAAGCCTTCTGCCGCCACCAACAGCAACGCTTCACGTTGATCGTCGGGCAGTTCTGCGAGCGCCGCGGAGAGGTCCTGCAGATCCACGTGACCTTGTTGTTGGGGCTGCACGGAAAGGCGCGAAGAGTATTCGCCATCGGTGTCGGCCAACTCCCTGCGGCCCTTGCGATATTGCGAGAAGTAAGTGTTGCGCAGGATCGTAAACAGCCAGGCCTTGAGGTTTGTCCCATCCTCGAAGCTGTCGAGTTTGTTCCAGGCCTTGACCAGCGTTTCCTGGACGAGGTCGTCGGCGCGGTCGGCACTTCCGCATAGCGACAGTGCAAATGCCCGCATGTTCGGCATCGCCTCGATGAGACGATTTTTCAGATCACCGCGAATGGCCATGTGGGACTACTCCTCACCCGTGGATGATCGGCCAGTAGCAACGTTGTCGTTGACTGCATCATCTTGCTCGGCATCGTCGCGGTCGGATTCGGATTGTTCGAGCTGATCGAGGAGTTCCATAAGCTTGTCAGGTATGGGCTCCCGCAGCATCTGATCGTATGACGCTTTCAGCTTGCGCCCTACGGCATCGACGGCATTCACGGGCATCGGCGCTCTATCGTCCGCTCCCGATGGTCGACCCTGCTTTTGGTCCCTCTTGCCCACTGCCGCGTTTCCTTGCATCGTGTTGATCAATCCGTCACTTGCCAATACACCGATCTTATCCGAATCGTCCAAAATGGCCTCTGAACGAGATCTGTCCGCGACAGCGCGACTCGGTCTTCCGGGTGGCAGAACGTGCGGACCTCAAATTGGTTCCATGACAGTTGGGAACTTTTCCGGTGCAACCAGGTTAAACGGAGGTTGAGCCCGATTTTGGGCCTTCCACAAGGCATTAACGGCAGGCCAGGACGTGGGCCAGCCAGCACAACCGAGGAATTCGCGCCGATGTCGCTAGCGAAAAAAATTACTCCGCACATTCCCTACCTGCGTCGGTTCGCCCGGGCGCTGACCGGCAATCAAGCAAGCGGCGACGCATATGTCCAAGCATCCATAGAGGCGCTTGTAGAGGATCCTTCGAGCTTTCCTGACGATCTCGATGTTCGCTGCGGAATGTTCCAGGTGTTCCTCAAGATCTGGAGCTCCATCGACGTCAATCAGTCCGCAACAGTCGATACAGGCAGCACAGATGCGGGCATCGTCGATCGACGCCTATCAAGCCTAACGCCTATCTCCCGGCAAGCGTTCCTTTTGGTGTTCGTCGAAGAATTCTCGAAACCCGAAGCGGCGAGCATCCTCGAAACCACCCAGGAAGGGTTGGACGATCTCATAGCCCAGGCGGCCCGCGAAATGGCCGAACAGGTCGCGACTGAAGTGCTGATCATCGAAGACGAACCGCTGATCGCAGTCGATATCGAGGATATCGTAGCATCGCTTGGGCATAAGAGCATCGGTGTCGCGCGAACGCGCGATGAAGCCATCAAGCTTGGACAAGGCAAAAAGCCAGGCCTGGTGCTCGCCGACATTCAGCTAGCCGACGGAAGCTCGGGGATCGATGCGGTCAACGATCTGCTGAAGCAGTTCTCAGCGCCGGTGATTTTCATTACAGCCTATCCAGAGCGCCTGCTGACCGGCGATCGACCCGAACCGACGTTTCTTTTGACCAAGCCATTTCAGCCGGAAATGTTGAAAGCGGTCATCAGCCAGGCTTTGTTCTTCGAGCAGTCGGCGGTATTGAAGAACGCGAGCTGACAAGAATGAAAAAGAAAGGCCGCCCCGATTGCCGGGGCGGCCTCTTAGGCCGTTGAGCTCCAACTGATTAGTGGCGGCTCATCCAATCATCGACCTGCTTCTTTGCTTCTTCACGGGCAATGCCGTAGCGTTCCTGGATGAGGCCTTCCAGCTCGTCGCGCTTGCCCGCCGCACGGTCGAGTTCGTCATCGGTGAGCTTGCCCCACTGCTGCTTGAACTCGCCCTTGAACTGCTTCCATTTTCCTTCGATCTGATCCCAATTCATAGCGGGTCCTCCTTCAGGGTTGATTTTGGCTCGGTTGAACAAATGGGCACTTGTGAACTCCGGCGATCGCTCGACGGAGGCTAGTGTTCCGACTCTGACATATGGTTCCCTGCCGGGAACCTGAATGTCAGCCCGGAACACTGTCAGCCCGGAACACTTGGCAACCTTTTGATTGTGTTCTGGATTCACAAACATTTGACGACCTCCACCCGGGAATCAA
>JAHJSN010000183.1 GCA_018830445.1 Alphaproteobacteria bacterium
CACCCTCGAACGCGAGGTCGCTGCCTGGGTCGCCCGCCGCAACCAGCACAACGTCACGGCAAACTGGCACTTCACCTGCGCCGACGCCCGTGTAAAACTCAAGAGCCTGTATCCAGCAATTTAGATGAGTCAGGCCACTAGCTAGATGCCTTGGCTACCTGTCGCGGGCGCGGTCTGCGATGGACTGGAGTTCGCGCGCAACTCGGGCGGGCACGCCCTGGGCGGCGGCGCACTCGTCTTCCGACAGCCGTTCCTCGATCACCGTCAGATCGCCGCGGAACTGCGGCTGTATCGCCCGCAGCGCCACGCCGGTTGCGACGGCACCGTTGAGCCACCGTACGCGGCAGATCATCGTTTCGAGATGTTCGGTCAGCTGCTGGGAATAAAGGGAGTTGCCAGGACGCGATGGCGGTGCGCTCCCGGCGTTCGTACCGAATGGGTCGGTCACTTCGCCGCCAACGGGGACCGGCGATGGTGCCGTAATCATACCGTCAGAAGAGCGCAACAGGTTTTCCCAAGTCTGCTGCTGGCCGGTCGCTTGCCAGTCGCTCGTCGACTGGGCGTCGAAGAGTTTCGCCAACTGATCGCTGACGCGGGCCTTCAGGGTTGGACTCTTGATCTCGTCGAGTGCGGCGGTGACGCGCTTGAGACCGTCCTCATTCAGCACCTCGACGACAGCATCCTTGGTGTCGAGAAGATCGACGGCGTTTTCGCCCGGCGGCTTGGTGAGCCAGATCTTGGCACCACGAAGGTCTGCCGCCTTTAGCTTCGCGCCGTTGAGATCGGTCGCTTCGAGGCGGGATTTGTAGAGGCTTGCGGCCTCAAGATCGGCACCCTCGAGCATTGCGCCTTCGAGCCGGGCGTAATCGAGGATCGCGGCCTGCATCGATGCCCAGCGGAAATCCGCGCCGAGCAGGCGGGCACCATTCAAGTTGGCGCCCTGCAGCGAGGCGATGGCAAAGTTCGCACCGTAGGCCTGGATACCGCCGGTCAGGTTGGCTTTATCAAGGCGAGCCTGACCGAAGTTGGCGCCGCTGATCAATGCATCGACGATATCGGCATCTTCGAGGATCGCCTGTTCGAAGGCTGCGCCCCTGGCATCAATCCCGGTCATCAGCGCGCCGGAAAGCTCGGCGCGCGAGAAATTCGTGGCAATCGCCACGACGCACTTCGCCTTGGCCCTGTCATTCTTCAATCTGAGGGCGTTGATTTCGGAGCACTGCAGGGTGGCATTGCGCAAGTCGGTGCCGTCGAGGCTGGCTCCGGTGAGGTCGGCGCCGGTCAGATCGGCCTGGTGCAAATCGGACCGGTCAAGTTTGGCGTAGCGCAGGTTGCGGCCACGCAACTTGAGCGTCGGTTCGCCCTCGGTGACGTCGCGGTCGGAGACAAGGTCGGCGTCGGTCACCACAAGGTTGCGGCGGAAGACGCCGAACAGCGCGCCGTCGGCATCAACCGGGACGAGCGGCACGACGAACCCGCTGTAGTATTTCGGTGCAGTGCCTTCTTCATCCTGCATGTGCCAGTAAATGCCCTGGCTGATCGCATCGAGGCGCTCGCCGGGGATCGTCGCTACGAAGAATGAGAAGAGCGTAACGATAAACATGACGGAGGCGGTCAACAGGAAGCCAAACGGATGGGCCGTCGTGGTCCGGAAGATCGCCTTGAAGAACGACGTCTCGGCACGGATCAGGAAGACGCCGATCAGGATCAGCACGAGGATATCGAGGACCAGGGCGATGCGGTGGGTCCAGGTGATGACTGCGTCGTGGTAAGGCAGGAAGACGACTTGTATATAAAGCAGCAGGATGACCGGCAGGACGACCAGCGTCAGCCAGCTCATGGCGTGCAGGAAGCCGCCCATCACCTTGGAGCGGTGCGGTCCGGCAATGGCCTGAACGAAGAACATATTGTGCAATTCAAGGCGCAAGGGGTGGGTGCGCTTGTCGGTCGATTCCAGAAGCCTGATTGCGTGGTCGAACTCGAGGGCCTTGCGCGCCAGTAGAACCAGCTGGGATACGAGGCCCAAATGGAACAGCACCAGCACGATTGGAGAGAACTGGAAGAACTGCGTGAGCGGTATGTCGACTTGCAGGATCGGCAGGGAAACAGGCGTTTCCAGCAACAAGTTGGTGTGAGTGACACCGGCAACCGCGATCATGAGGTAGGTCATGATCGCCATGAAGATCAGCCAAGCCGTATTGGCCGTGTCGCTGGAGCGATTCACGGCTTCAAGCAGGCTGTAGGGGTTGACGGGCGTCTCACCGTCTGGCGAAACGCGACCCAGATCCGACATTCAGTTCGCCCCCGAATAGAACATACACACGCCACTGGCGCAAAACTGGCCAGACCATAGCGGAGAAAGTGTGGCGTGCGCATCTAGCTGATTTGCCAAATGGTTTAGCCGGGCAGAACAGTGTGGCCGTGACGTCGCATTTTGCGGTTTCTACGCCCGAAGTGCTCAGCGGACCTAGTGTTCCGACTCTGACTTATGGTTCCCTGCCGGGAACCTGAATGTCAGCCCGGAACACTAGGCAACCTTTTGATTGTGTTCTGGATTCACAAACATTTGACGACCTCCACCCGGGAATCAAATGTTTGATCCAGAACACTAGGAGCCTGTCCGAGTAGTCGGTTGCTTGGATGGAGCGAGTCTGATTCTTGTTGAGGTCATGAGCAAGCATTTTCGTCCATGGCGGATTGATCAGACGCAGCTGTTGCCGGCGTCGGTCGAAGATTATGTGCCGGCAGGTCACCTGTCGCGGTTCATCGTGGCGCTGGTCCGCGAGAGCTTGGACCTTGGAGAGATCGAGGCGAGCTATGCGAGCGCGCTCGGCCAGCCGCCGTTCGATCCCGCGCTGATGACCGCGCTTTTGCTCAACGGCTATGCGAGCGGCATCTATTCCTCGCGCCGCATCGCCAAAGCCTGCACCGAGCGGGCCGACTTCATGATGATCGTGGCCGGCGATCCACCCGACTTCCGCACGATCTCGGACTTCCGCAAGCGACACTTGAAAGCGCTGGCGGAGCTGTTCGTGCAGGTCCTGCGGCTCGCCGAGACGGCGGGGCTCGTGAAGCTGGGGCACGTCGCGCTCGATGGCACGAAGATCAAGGCGAACGCATCGAAGCACAAAGCAATGAGTTATCAGCGCATGAAAAGGCGTGAGGCCGAACTGCAGGCCGAGGTCGACCGCTGGCTGTCTGCCGCCGAGGCTGCCGACGCCGAAGAGGATGCCTTGTACGGGTCAAAACGCGGTGACGAGTTGCCCGGCTGGGTTGCCGACAAACAGAAGCGGCTGGCGAAGATCCGGGACGCCAAGGCGGCGCTGGAAGCGGAGGCCAAGGCCGCCGCCGAGGAGGAGCGGCGCCTGCGCGCTGCGGCCGAGGAGAAGCGCGTCGCGGAGGGGCGCAAGAAGAGCGGCAAGACGCCGAAGCCGCCGGACGACGCGCCCGATCCCAAATCGCAGAAAAACTTCACCGATCCGGAAAGCCGCATCTTGAAGACCGGCGATGGCTTCATCCAGGGCTACAACGCCCAGGCCGCCGTCGATGGGCAAGCGCAGATCATCGTCGCCCACGAGCTGACGCCGAGCACGAGCGATCACGGTCAGTTCGTGCCGCTGGTCGATGGCATCGAGGCCAATCTCGGCCGCCGGCCGAAGGAAGCTTCCGCCGACGCCGGCTATCTGAGTGAGGCCAATCTTGAGGCGATGGTCGCGCGCGGCGTCAAAGCCTACGTCGCCTGCGGTCGCGCCAAGCGCGCGGCCGAGGGCGGTCGCGGGGCCGGCGGGCCGCTCACCCAGGCGATGCGACGAAGACTGAAACGGGCGGGATGGCGAAGTCGGTACAGATTGAGGAAGCAGATCGTGGAACCGGTGTTCGGGCAGATCAAACAAGGGCGAGGATTTCGGCAGTTTTTATTGCGTGGTGTTGAGAATGTACGTGCCGAATGGGCGCTGATCTGCATCGCCCACAACCTCACCAAGCTCGCAAAGGCCGCGTGAGCCCGCGATCGTTCCCCAAACCCGCCTGCTTCAACAGCTAACTGGACGAACTCCTAGTGCTCCGACTCTGACATATGGTTCCCTGCCGGGAACCATATGTCAGAGTCGGAGCACTAGCGATCGCGCCTGCTCATCGACAGAGTTCGATAGTGTTCAGAAGCGATGTTTCACGCGGCCCTTGATCATCAGGTCTTCGTCACCTGGAACGAGATCGTTGGCTTGCGGCTCCTGATCAGGTGTTTCGGCGGCTCCATAAAGAAGCTCCAGGCCGAAATCCAGCTTCGGCAACATGCCGAGCGATCCGAGCCCCGGCAGGAAAACCTTGGCCCCTGCTTCGTTAGCCGGCACCTGAGTGCTGAAATTCACGTCCCCGCCGGATGTAACCGGCTTGGAATTGTCGATCACTATTCCGGGGGCGGGCGCCTGCGTTGAACCCGCAGCAGCCGCACCCTGCTGCTCTTCGAAAGCGGCAGCCGGGCTGACCGCCAGAAGGGCGACAATACACAGAGTTGCTATCCTAGATAAGTTCATCTTCTTCTTCGCCCCGCGAAAATACTTGAACTACCAACATGCTGTTACGCACGTGCGAAAACAAGGATGTTTCGACTTGGGTTAAGCCCGGATGAACGTTTCTTGAAAGACCTGTGGTCCGGCTGCACTGTGGCCAAATTCCCACACACCGCCGCACAGGAAATCACACAGAGCCTAACGAAAAATGGGGGCGGCAACGCCACCCCCATCGTCATTATTCTCGCAAGTTCAAGCCTTAGAACTTGATGCGGCCACCGCCGACCACAGCGTCGAAGTCGGATTCGACACCCGCGCCGTTGTCCAGCTCGTAGCTGCGATACGAGATGAAGAGATCCATCGCAGCAGCGTCGATCTTCTGAACGACACCAAGACCCCAGGACTGAGCCGAAGCCTCAACCGCGTCGTCGTATTCCGAGACCATACCGAACACCGTGGTCTTACCGAGCGCGAACCACTTCTGCTCGATACCGGCGTTGAGGTGCCAGAACACTTCCTCGTCAGCGAAGGTGTCGCGGTCGCGCTGACCGGCGCTCACCGTCACAAAAAGACCCGTCGGCATGTGCATGACGGATGCGCCGCCGTTGACGACCTCGATTGCCGGATCAGGACCGCCGATGCCGTTGCTGCTGTCGGTGCTCTCACCGTAGGCGATACCGGCCGCAACCTTGAAGCCGCCGAATTCACCGGCATAGCGCAGAGCCACGTCCCAAAGATCGTCCTCACCCCAAGCAGCGCTGAACACGAACCCGGCCATCGTCGGCGTATCGTAGCGGACGACATTCTGGCGGTTGAATTCGAAGTTGTTGATGGCTGGACCGGCAAGATCATTGCGAATGATGCCGAGGCCGGCGTGCGACGACGACATCGCGTCGGCGATGAGTTCGTTGGCCACGCTGATTTCAGCAATGCCCGAGTTGGCCGTGTCAGCCTGACCGACCCGGATCTTACCCAACCGGCTGCTCTGAATGTACCAGTGCGCCTGTCGGAACTCTGGCGCATCGAGCGATTCGTCGCTGTCGACCGTGAGCGAGTTGCCCGGCGTCGTTTTGTTGGCATCCGCAGTCTGCCATTGCAGCTCGATTTGATAACCGGCCGACCACTCCGAGTTGATCGAAGCCTTGCCCTTGAAGCCGAAGCGCGTACCGGAGGTCTGCGGATCGACGACGTAGGTATTGCTTTCGTCGATTCCGTTACCTTCGGCATCCCAGAACATCACGCCGGTCGTCACCTGACCGTAGATGGTCAGAGAAACCTTGCGGTTGCCTTTGCGGGCAGTCGTTGCTTCGAGTTCTGCGACGCGCTCTTCGAGATCGGCGCAGCAATCGCCGCCCAGGTCAGCAGCCATAGCGTTCGTCGAGAACAGCCCGGCTACTGCCATCATGGCGACCAGAGAGATTCGTTTCATAAGTCCCCCAAAATCTTTGGTCAGGTTGACGTTTAATAAGCCGGAGCACCGCACAGCGCGCACAGCCGGTCACGGGGCGCTCGATTTCGACGGACAGCGCAGAAACGCACATCACCGCCGGAGCCGAAGGCACCTACGCCGGACGCTACAAACACTAACAAGGGAACTAATCTGGAACTGACACCCTAACCGGGTGCCGCCGTCGAGTGGACAAGAGCGACTCGCGACATTGACCAGAAGCTAGCCGCTACCTACGCCGCAGGCAAACGCGCTGTGCACAATTTGCCCGGGTTTCCACCGCAGCCGTTGCTGGCAAGCCACAAAAACGGCGTCAGGACGGCACTTTGGCACCATTATGCCTGTCACGGGACGCCTGACCAGCGCCCAACAAAGCGTTTTCCCACCACTCGGCCGGGGAAGCAAAGCCAAAAAGCCGGCAGGACGCTGATTCGATTCATCAAATCGGTCGCCGCGCCAGCCGTTGCAAATGATCCGAACCGTTTGCGCGAAACGCGCAGGAAGCGAAGACCAAACCACCCGCCCCACCTGTGAGAAAGGCGTTCTAGCAACCGACCCGACGCTGCACTGCTGGCAACGCCCCTGGCCTAACTGCCGCCCCCAAGCGTCTCGCACTCAAGCTTCTCTCACCCACGTCCACCACCCAATTCCCGCGCCTCGGCCCAACGCCAATCCAACGCACCAACTAAAAAGGGCCGCTCCGAAGAGCGGCCCTTGATCGTCTGAGCCGTTAGGCGCTTCGCATCAGAACTTGATGCGACCACCGCCGACGACCACGTCGAAGTCGATGTCCTCGGTCGGATTGCTTCCGTTGTCGACATCATAGTGACGGTAGGAGATGAACAGATCCATCGCAGCAGCGTCGATCTTCTGGACGATGCCACCGCCGTAGTACTGAACCTGATCACCGTCAACAACGGTAGACGCCACTCCGTCTGTCACACGTACGAACCGGCTCTTTTCATTATACTCACCGCCCATACCGAAGATCGTGGTCTTGCCCAGCGACGACCACTTCTGTTCGATACCACCGGTCAGGTGCCAGAATTCATCCTGATCGTCCACGTAGGAGTCGCGATCACGATACCCGGCCGAGGCAGTAACGAACAAACCAGTAGCGACGTGCATAACGGAGAGGCCACCGTTGACCACCTCTACCTGCGAATCGTCGATGAGGTTTCCACTCGTGTCCAAGTCCGCTGCACCGTTACGGGCATCTGTGCTTTCCCCGTAAGCGATACCACCGGCGATCTTGAACCCGGCGAATTCGCCTGCGTAGCGAAGTGCAACGTCCCATACGTCGTCTTCGCCCCAAGCGGCGCTGACGATGAAGCCAGCCAATTCCGGCGTATCGTAGCGAACGACGTTCAAGCGGTTGAACTCGAAGTTACCCATCGAAGGGCCAGAAAGATCGCTGCTGATGATCGCACCACCGGCCTGCGACGACGACATGCCGTCTGCGATGAGTTCGTTGGCGACGCTGATTTCAGCGATGCCGGAGTTGGCGGTGTCAGCCTGACCGACGCGAATCTTACCGAAGGTCTTGCTCTTCACCCACCAATGCGCCTGACGGAACTCCGGAAGATCTTCGCCCTCGTCGCTGTCGACACGAACTCGGGTGGCGTCAGCGGCCTGCCACTGCAGTTCGATGTTGTAACCAGCCGACCAATCGGCGTCAATTTTGGCGCTGCCCTTGAACCCGAAGCGGGTGCCCGACGTCTGCGGGTCGACAACGTAGGTGTTGTTTTCGTCGACGCCGTTACCGTCGGCATCCCAGAACATGACGGCCGTGGTGACCTGACCGTAGATGGTCAGCGAAACCTTGCGGTTGCCCTTGCGAGCCGTTGTGGCTTCGAGCTCGGCAACGCGCTCTTCGAGATCTGCGCAGCAATCGCCGCCCAGGTCAGCTGCCTTGGCGGAAACACCGCCCATTGCAAGACCGGCAACCGCAGCGAGTGCGAAAATGCTGGTCGACTTATTGAGTCCCCCGAACATACTGAACTTCTCCTGTTTACTACCCAGCTGGCACCCAAACCCTAGGGACTGAGACACCGAGATCAGATTTCTCCGCTAGCCTGATCCACAGCGACATAGTTGCCCCCGGTCAGTCTGGCTTGCAGTTAGTTAGCCCAACCCTAGACCCCGCGTAAACACGAAAACCCGTTGTGACCTCATTCGCGAATCAGACGTGACACACATGCCACAGAACGATGTCAAGCCAGCCTGGAATTCCCTCCAGAAAATCCCGTTTTGGATCTGAAAAACTAGGCAATTCCAATTGGTTACGTCTGTTCACTAACCGCGGACAAATGTCCGGGGACATGAGCCGCCGATTCCACCCGAAAATCTACTGCTTGCGGCACCTGGTCACCTGCGTTTTCCACATTTTGCTGACAGGATGTCTTTTCACGGAAACGGGCAAAGGCGCGAAAAGCGATCTGACTTATGGGTCGATAGGAGCATAAAACCAGATGCAGGACGTCATTGTCGTTGGGGCTGGCCCCGCCGGTCTATGCACGGCGCTCGCGCTTGCTGAGCGCGGCGTTCCAAACACCTTGATCGCGGCACCGCATCGGCCCGCGGGCGACAAACCCGACACCAGAACCGCCGCTCTATTCAATCCATCGATCCAGCTTTTGCGGAACATCGGCGTCTGGAACGCCGTCGTGGAACATTGCGCGCCACTGGCGGCCATTCGCCTGATCGACGATACCGCAGCGATATTCCGCGCTCCTGAACTGACATTCCATGCTTCCGAGATAGCAGAAGCGGTTTTTGGCTTTAACGTCCCGCAGGTCCGGCTGCTGGCCGCGCTTAACGCCAAGGCGCAAGACGCCGCCGCAGTCCGCATTGTAGAAAGCGCTGGCGTTCGCGACTTTTCGATTGGCGAAGACCTGGTCACTCTCCATCTGGCCGAGGGCGATAGCCTCGATGCACGCCTTGTCATCGCCGCCGACGGTAGAAACTCGCTCGCCCGCCGCGCCGCCGGAATTTCCGTCAAGGAGTCCCCCTGCAACCAGACTGCCGTCGCTTGTGCCTTTTGGCATCAGCGTGATCACCAGTCGGTCTCCACCGAATTCCACCGCCGCGCCGGACCGATGACTGTCGTGCCGATGCCCGGGCGGGCTTCGAGCCTCGTCTGGGTGGAACGTCCCGAAACCGCCGCGCGCCTGGGCGCGATGGACGACAAGGAATTCGCGCGAAACCTGCAACGCAATCTCCAGGGGCTTCTCGGAGAAATCGCGCAAGTCGGCCCTCGCGTCCTATTTCCGCTGTCCCATATGACCGCCGCCGCGATGGGCCGCAACCGCATTGCTCTCATCGGTGAAGCTGCCCACGCCATGCCGCCGATCGGCGCCCAGGGCCTCAATCTGTCACTGCGCGACGCTGCCGTTGTCGCGGAAATTGCAGGCGAGGCCTTGCAAGCTGGAAACGATCCAGGCTCCCCATTTTGCCTTGGCGCCTACCAGGATGCCCGGCTACCCGACGCAAAAGAACGGTCTTTCGCTGTCGGATCCTTGAACGCAGCCCTCATCTCCGGCCTGATTCCGGTCCAATTGGCGCGTGGAGCCGGCCTCCATCTCATCAACGCAGTCCCGCCGCTTCGCCGCCGGTTGATGCACCTTGGTCTGGCCCCGCGAGGTCCACTACCACCGCTGATGCGCCGCGAAACTCTGTGACCTGCCCCCCGCTGAAAACGACCGGCCCTTGGTGTAAGCCGCATCCCAACCTTGCGGCGGTACGGATTTCCACGGTTGCGTCAGCAGGCCATTTGCCCACCGCCTATTGAGGCTGTAAAGGCTTGGCATCGGCTTGCCGGCAAGTGATTCAACCCGCCTCGGCGGTCGGCACCCCTCCGTCAGCCCTCCGGCACGACGCAGTAGAGCACGAACAAGAAACAGAGCATGACGATAGCTGCGCGCCTACGCGATCTCCGCTTCCGGATGGAATATTATCTGCTGCGCGTCGTCGTCGGAACCGTCCGCCTGTTTCCGCTTGAAACCGCCGCATCGGTTTCCGCCTGGAGCTGGGCCCGGCTTGCCCCGGTCCTCAACCCGAAGCGCCACCAGCGCGCGCTTGACAACCTCCGCCAGGCCTTCCCGGAAAAATCGACCGCCGAGTTGAAACAGATCCGTCACCGGCATTGGGAAAACCTTGGCCGCGTCATGGCCGAGACGATGCAGATCGATCGCCTCATCAGCGATCCCTCCCGCATCCAGATTGAACCGGCTGCGATGTTCGAGCGCTATCGCAGCAAGCTCGGCTCCGCCGTCGGCATTTCCCTCCACATGGGCAACTGGGAGTTGGCCATCTGGCCGTTGACGATCGCCGGCGCCAACCCGGCCGCGATCTATCGCTCCGTCACCAACCCTTACGTCGACCAATACCTTCGCGACCAGCGCAAGGACTTGTACCCGGGCGGCTTGTTCGGCCGCGGCAAGGTCGGCGACCATGGCGACGACCGCAAGACGGCACGTGTGATCACCGACTTCGTGCGCCGTGGCGGCCGGCTCGGCATGGTCTGCGACCTCTACGACCGCACCGGCATACCGATCCCCTTCTTCGGACGCCCCGCGCGCACCCAGGCCATCGGCGCGATGGTTGCCCGCCGCGTCGGAGCGCGCATCTGGCTGTCACGCTGCCGGCGCATCGGCACGTCGAGCCAATTCGTGATCGAACTTCGCGAATTGCGCGTCCCCCGCTCATCCAACCAATCCGCCGACGTTCAATGGGTGATGACCGAAATGCAGGCCCAATTCGAGGACTGGATCCGCGACACCCCCGAACAGTGGATGTGGTCCAACCGCCGTTGGAGCTGAAGCCGGTAACCCGTCCGGCAGGCATCAGACCGCCGCTAATTCGAAACTTTAACGGAAAACTAACCACGTTCTGACTGAATGGCGAAAGGACCGCACGGCCCCGTCTTGCGCACCGAAAATCGAGTAGCAAATTGCCCAGTTGAGTTCGAGGTTAGTACAGTGATCCGCGTTCTTCTCGCGTCCGTTGTCGTTGCAGCCGCAGCTGCCGCCATTCCCTACACCACATTCGCCGCGAACATCCGCGATGCCGCCGGCCTGGCCGCGATCCATGATCTTGCCGTCGAGAATGGCCGGCTCTGCATGAGCGATCACCCCCACTTCGGCCAAACCGGGTCGTGGCCGACGCTTGCCCAGGCAAGGACGTCCGCAATCCGCTCCTGGAGCGGTTTCACGCGCATCGAATATGGCGAGGATTGGGCTCAATTCGAGCTGGCTGCCGACCCGAAGCTCGATTGCTCCCAGTCCGCGACCGGCCGCGGCGACAGCTGGACTTGCGCGGCGCAGGCTCGACCCTGCCGGCGCTGAGCATCTGCAAATCCACCGCGGCTGCTGGCCATCGCATCCGGTCGCCAGCATTCCCCGCGCCCTGGCCCATCGCGGCGCCAGACAATGGTCAGTTGCTGTGACGATTTTGCAGCGCTGGCCACCATTTTGTCGCCCGCCTGTTTCTTTCCCGATGCGATCCGAACGGGACTCTGCCAGAACACTTTCAACGCATTCAATACGATGAATTTCGACAGTGAGGGACCACGTCATGACGCTTGCACGAACGCTTGTCATCGCCGCGGCTGCGGCAGCAGGTTTCGGGCTGCTGGCACCGGCAGCAATCGCCGACGATACCGGCATGGCGGGAATCCATTCCTGGATGAAAGTCGGCCGCAAGACCTGCTTTGGCGATCACAGCCACGCCGGCAATTCCTCTGGCAAGAAAAGCGAAAAGGCAGCCTTGGCCGCCGCTATCGACGATTGGCAGGGGTTTACGGCCTTCGAATACGGTACCGACTGGGCCTATTACAAACACGCCCATGCCAAGACGAAGTCCTGCAGCCAGGAAGCTTCGGGCTGGTCCTGCTCGATCGACGCTGTACCCTGCAACCCCCGCCGCAGGTAGCCGACACGCTTTCATCCAGGGCCCATATGACCTGACTGGCTCGTGTCGCAGGCACGAGCCAGTTTTATTCTTTCAACCAAGTAATTCAAATATTCAAATTTGTCGTTTACTGTCCAAACAGCTGCCGACTTGCCTCACCGCCAAGTCATAGGACGAATTGCCGAGGCGGTTTTCTTGCAACTGCTCAATCAATTTGGCATGTTCCGCGCGACTCGCGCGCCTTTTCAGGGGCCCGAGACAGTTGTGCTGCGGGAACGCACACATTCGCAACAACCCGCCATCAGCTCCTTCCGGGAGGGACCAGGTCCATGAACGAGATACTCTGGGGGATCATCGCTTGCGGTGCTCTCTCGATACTCTACGCCGTCTATACCATCCAAAGCGTCATGTCCGCCGACGCAGGCAACGCTCGGATGCAGGAAATCGCAGGTGCAATCCGCGAGGGTGCGCAAGCATATCTGAACCGCCAATACACGACGATCGCCATGGTTGGCGCCGTCATCTTCGTTCTCGCCTGGGTCCTCCTCGGCGGCCTCGTCGCGGGCGGCTTCCTCATCGGTGCGATCCTGTCGGGCCTCGCCGGCTATATCGGCATGTACGTATCGGTGCGCGCCAACGTCCGCACCGCACAGGCGTCCTCGCGATCGCTTGCTGCCGGCCTCGACATCGCCTTCAAGGCCGGTGCCGTCACCGGCATGCTTGTCGCCGGCCTCGCCCTGCTTGGCGTCGCCATCTACTACTTCATCCTCACCGGGCCGCTTGGCTTGTCCCCGTCCTCGCGCACCGTCGTTGACGCGCTGGTTGCGCTGGGCTTCGGTGCATCGCTGATCTCGATCTTCGCCCGTCTCGGCGGCGGCATCTTCACCAAGGGGGCGGACGTCGGCGGTGACCTCGTCGGCAAGGTCGAAGCAGGCATCCCCGAAGACGACCCCCGCAACCCGGCAACGATTGCCGACAACGTCGGTGACAACGTCGGCGACTGCGCCGGCATGGCCGCCGACTTGTTCGAGACCTACGCGGTGACCGTCGTCGCGACGATGGTGCTTGCGTCGATCTTCTTCCTCGACAAGCCCGAACTCGCGTCCCTGATGGTCTATCCGCTGGCAATCGGCGCGGTTTGCCTCGTCACCTCGATCATCGGCACGTTTTTCGTCAAGCTTGGTTCGAACAACTCGATCATGGGTGCCCTCTACCGCGGGCTGTTTGCCACCGGCGCCCTGTCCGTCGTCGGCCTCGCGCTTGCCAACTACTTCGTGTTCGGCGACCGCGACAACGGCTTCGGCGTCATCGCGACGACCACCACCGGCGTCGAGATCACCGGCATGAACCTGTTCCTGTGCGGCCTTGTCGGCCTCGCAGTCACCGGTGCCATCGTCTGGATCACCGAGTTCTACACCGGCATCGGCTTCCGTCCGGTGCGCTCGATCTCGCAGGCTTCCGTCACCGGTCACGGCACAAACGTCATCCAGGGCCTCGCAGTCTCACTTGAGTCGACCGCCCTGCCGACGCTCGTCATCGTCGCCGGCATCCTGTCCACCTTCAACCTCGCCGGCCTCTTCGGCACCGCGATCGCAACGACCACCATGCTCGGCCTCGCCGGCATGATCGTCGCGCTCGACGCCTTCGGCCCGGTCACCGACAACGCCGGCGGCATTGCCGAAATGGCCGGTCTGCCGAGTGAAGTCCGCAAATCGACCGACGCCCTCGACGCCGTCGGCAACACCACCAAGGCGGTCACCAAGGGCTACGCCATCGGTTCGGCCGGCCTCGGCGCCCTGGTGCTGTTCGCCGCCTACAACTACGACCTCAAGTATTTCGCGGCGAACCCCGACAAGTACCCATACTTCAAGGACGTCCAGATCGACTTCGGCCTGGATAACCCCTACGTCGTCGTCGGACTGCTCCTCGGCGGCCTCATCCCCTACCTGTTCAGCGGTATGGCGATGACGGCCGTTGGCCGCGCAGGCAGCGCCATCGTCGAAGAGGTGCGTCGTCAGTTCCGCGAAAAGCCCGGCATCATGGAAGGCAAGGACCGCCCCGACTACGCGGCCGCCGTTGACCTCCTGACGCGTGCCGCAATCAAGGAAATGATCGTTCCTTCACTGCTCCCGGTTCTCTCCCCGATCGTGCTGTTCTTCGTCATCAGCGCAATCGGCGGCAAGGGCGCTGCCTTCTCGGCAGTCGGCGCCATGCTGCTCGGCGTCATCGTGACGGGTCTCTTCGTCGCCATCTCGATGACCTCCGGCGGCGGCGCCTGGGACAACGCCAAGAAGTCCTTCGAAGACGGCTTCGTCGACAAGGACGGCAAGAAGCACGAAAAGGGCTCGGAAGCTCACAAGGCCTCCGTCACCGGCGACACCGTCGGCGACCCCTACAAGGACACCGCCGGCCCCGCCGTTAACCCGGCGATCAAGATCACCAACATCGTCGCCCTGCTTCTGCTGGCGGTGCTCGCGCACTGACCGGCGGCACGACCGACACCAAGGACGTAAGAAGGCCCCGCTCGCAAAGAGCGGGGCCTTTCTGCATACTGGGAAGCCGATCTCCAAGGTAAAAGTCGTCAACAAAGTCATGCGAGGTTTTGAGAAAAGATCGAAGTCATGGCATCCGCCCACACAACCCGCCGCGCGATCCGAGCACGGAGAACCGTATGCCGCCGGATGCCGTGCAGCGGTGGGCATCTGAAGGCGCAGAAAATAAAGCCTAGTGTGGCGTCGCGCCTTAATTGACCTGTTGGTGCCGCACAGGAGTTGTCAATTGAGGCGCGCTGAACGCCACACTAAGCCATTGTTTTCGCTAGTGTTCTGGATCAAACATTTGATTCCCGGGTGGAGGTCGTCAAATGTTTGTGAATCCAGAACACAATCAAAAGGTTGCCTAGTGTTCCGGGCTGACATTCAGGTTCCCGGCAGGGAACCATATGTCAGAGTCGGA
>JAHJSN010000184.1 GCA_018830445.1 Alphaproteobacteria bacterium
CGCCAAAAGATCACCCAACGGTGCCCGATTGCACCCGTCCACAGGGTGGCCGGATGCCCCGGAATCGGTGGCCGGATCAGATTGGAACAGGTGACCGGATCAAATCGGAATCACTGGCCGGATGGTCCCGGAATGCGCAATCAAGCCCGTGTAGGCCGCTAGATGGCGCTCTGGATGCTGCGCACCGCGGTCAGGTGAGTAATGGAACAGCGTCGCCGGCGCGGCACATTGGCGGCGCTCTGGATGCCCACCTGCAACCGCGCTGCCGCCGAACGGTTTGTCGTCGCGAACATAGGTCCACAGCCGGCCCGTGCGGCATTTGCCTTTTGCGAGAACCGGCACCGTCGTGTCGTCAGCATGGATACGCTCGGCGCTGAGCACATGCTTCTCGATTGTCTCGACCAGCGGCTGCAACGTGGCGGCACATGCGCCAACCCAATCGGCCATTGTCGAGACATCCAGTTCGATGCCCTCGCTCGCATAGATCGCGCTCTGACGGTTCAGCGGCAGATGCGCTCGGTATTTCGAGAACAGCACATGGGCAAGCAGTTGCGGACCCGCACGCCCTCTGGCGATGGGGTGGTTCGGTGCCGGTGCCTGGGTGATGGTTTCGCATGTCCGGCAGGTGAACTTCTCGCGCACATGCTGGATGACTTTCCAGCTCGCCGGCACATATTCGAGTGTCTCGGTTATATCCTCGCCGAGCTTGCGCAGCCGGTCGCCACCGCATGAATGGCAGGTGCCTGAGTCTGCATGCACGAGGCGCTCGCGCGGCAGATGATCGGGCAACGGGCGCCGTGCTGGCCGGCGCTTTTCTTCTTCGTCCATGCGTCCCGTCGCAATCGCAACCTGAACGTTGTCGGCTGCAACGCTGGCTTCGAGTTCGGCAAGCTGCAGTTCGAGCTGGTCCAGGAGTTTGCCGCCGCGCTCCGATGACGCGCCGAACCGGTCGCGCTGCAGTTTCGCGATCGTGAGTTTGAGGTTCTGGATTTCGGATTGCGCGTCGTCAGCCAGAGTGCGAGCGGCCAACACCATTGCCTTCAGGGCAACGATATCATCGGGGAGATCTGCGGGATCAAGCGCCATGACCACATCATAACTGCTTCGCTTGATCTCGCTGGCGCGCTACCGCCACACCCCTCTCGCGATCTCAACCCGCAATTTCAACCCGCAATTTCTGGCCGCCACGTCTTCTGCGGCGCGCGCCAGTCGATCCCTTCGAGAAGATAGCCGAGCTGCGCTGGTGTCATGGAGATAGCGCCGCTTGTCGTGCCGGAGGCGCGCGAACAAGATGTGATCGGCCAGATGACATGACCTTTGCACCGCCCAGTAGCCTGCTGAGAGTAGGGCTGCCGGGGGTACCGGCACGTCATCGGAGGTCATAATGGAAGAGGTTCGCGCATTTATCGGATTGGACTTGCATAAGGAGACAGTATCCGTTGCAGTCGCCGAAGCCGGTCGCGGCGGGGAAGTGCGCCATATTGGCAACTTTCGGAATACCCCAGAAGAGATCGCTAAGCTCACCCGCAGGCTCCGTCGCAAGTTCTCGACACTCGAATTTGTCTACGAGGCCGGCTCATGCGGTTACAACGTGCAACGACAGCTCGCCGAGCTTGGACTAACCTGCCGGATCTGCGCGCCATCTATGATACCGCGTCGGCCTGGCGATCGCATAAAGAATGACCGGCGGGATGCCATTACGTTGGCGCGTCTCCTGCGAGCCGGAGAGCTAACCTGCATCTGGATCCCTGATGCCATGCACGAGGCAATCCGCGATCTCGTTCGAGCGCGTCATGCTGCTGGCGTGGATGTGCGCCGGGCGCGGATTCGCATCCAAGCATTCCTATTGCGAAATGACCTGAGGTTCGAGGGGAAGGCCTGGAGCCACCGGCATAAGATGTGGCTGTGCAATCGGCGCTTCGAGCAACCGGCCCAGCAGATCGCATTCCAAACCTACCTCAACGCACTTGAACATGAGGAGAACCGTAAATCGTTGCTGGACGCGCAGATCAAGGAGGTTTTGTCGAACTCCCCATGGGGCAAACTGGCGGCTGCGCTGCAGGCCCTGAAGGGTGTGGGCCCTACGGTTGCGGCCACGATCATCGCCGAAGTCGGTGACTTCAATCGTTTTTCTCACCCCCGCCAGCTCGTTGCTTATTTCGGTTTGGCTCCCGGCGAGCATTCGAGTGGAGGGACGCATCGACCGCGCGGCATTACGAAGGCTGGCAATGCGACGGCACGAAGCGTTCTCTGCGAGGCTGCCTGGAACTACCGAACAACGCCAAAGGTCGGTCAATGGATGAAGCAACATCGGCCTCAAGTCGCGCAGGAGATCATTGATATAGCCTGGAAAGCTCAGCTTCGACTGCACAAGACTTACAAGCGCTTGACGTCGAGAGGTAAACGCACGGTCGTCGCGACAGCTGCCGTGGCTCGGGAGCTTCTGTGCTTCATGTGGTCGATCGGGCAACTCGTGCCCTTGGCGCGATAGCGACCGTAGTTCACCATGGTTATCGGCATCGGCCAGGGCGTCGGCAGCGGTAGAGGGTATCCTCGAATTTATGTTGGACAAGCAAACATGCTGACGTCCGTGGCCAGAGCGAGACAGCCCTCCGACGCACCGTCATCATGGGGTATCCAATCCCCGAATAAGAGTCTGAGCGACCGTCGAGTAAGTTCGGCGCCCTGACCCATGCCGATCACCTTCAAACCTTCAATCGCTGCGGTCCGGCTGCAGTGGCTGGCCGCGTCGTGGGTTGCGTCTTGACAATGGTCATAAGAGATAAAGCGCCCGCGTTCCAATCGCTTCATGAAGAGACACGCGCCCTGACCGTCGTGCCAGATGATTTTGAGGAGATCTCCACGTCGCCCCCGAAAGACAAACAGATGACCGGCATGCGGATCCTTTTTGAGCGTTTCCTGGACCAGAAGCGACAGCCCCGGAAAGCCCTTGCGCATATCCGTGTGGCCCGGTGCCAGCCAGACGTGTCCGACATCAACACCTGTGAGACTAAACTAGCGGCTTGAGGAACGGATGATTTTGGGCTCATCGTAACCACTGAGGAGTGGAGCATGAGACAGAAATCCAGCCCGCCAGAGACACCGTCCGAGCGGCTCGTGCGCGATA
>JAHJSN010000185.1 GCA_018830445.1 Alphaproteobacteria bacterium
GCTGGCCGCAACCGCTGACGATTTAGGCGAGACATGAAGGCCACTAGCCAAAACAATGGCTTAGTGTGGCGTTCAGCGCGCCTCAATTGACAACTCCTGTGCGGCACCAACAGGTCAATTAAGGCGCGACGCCACACTAGGCGGATCGTCGCTTTGATCAAGTAGCCCGCAGCCCCATTGACGGCAAGTCAACTTGCCATAAAGGGCAACCGCTGCTTCGGCGAATGTCAAAAGTCCGTCTCAGTCCTGCTTGTTCTTTTTGAGCCAATCGAGCGCGCCCCGGGCGGCAACAGCCCCCGATGCAAAACACGCCTGCAGGAGATAGCCTCCCGTCGGCGCTTCCCAGTCGAGCATCTCGCCAGCCGCAAACACTCCGGGCAAACGCCTGATCATCAAGTCCGGCCCGAGTTCGTCGAGTACGATACCTCCCGCCGTCGATATCGCCCGCTCGATAGGCGCCGTGGCGTAAACTGAAACCGGCACCGCCTTGACGAGACATGTCAGCTGTTCGGCAGACAAGTCCCCGAGCCGATGCGGCAGCGACAGAGCCGCTTCGTTCAACAAACCGATTGCGGCCGGCGACAGCCGCGCTACTTTTCGCAGGAACGTCGAGAACGATTTCTTGTCGCGCGGCTGGCCGAGTTGACGGCCAAGCGCTTCCTCCTCCAGGTCGGGTCGTAGATCGATCAGGAGGCGTGCTTGCCCAACGCTGTCCAATGCCTCCCTCACCGCAGCCGACAGTGCATAGACCGCCCCGCCTTCGAGCCCTCCCTTCGTCACCAGCGCTTCGCCGAACACGCGCATTTCCCCAAGACGCAGACCGATACGTTTGAGAGGCTGGCCCTGGAAACGCTCCTTGAAGTGCTCCGACCAATCGACGAGCACGCCGCAATTGGCGGCTCTCAGCGGCGTCACCTCGACACCGGCCTTCCGCAAGATCTCGACGAACGCCCCATCCGATCCGAGCCGCGACCAGCTTCCGCCGCCCAGCGCAACTATGGTTGCATCGGCTGCGGCGGTTCGATCGCCCTCGGGGGTTGAGAATTTCAAGCAACCTTCGTCGTCCCAGCCCTGCCAGCAGTGGCGTACCTTGATTTCGACGCCTTGCGCATCGAGCCGCCGCAACCACGCCCGCAACAAGGGCGAAGCTTTCATGGCGCGCGGGAATACGCGCCCGCTCGTGCCGATGAACGTTTCTTGCCCCAGTCCCTCGCACCAGGCCCGCACGGCATCCGGCGGCATCGACGCAATGATGGGCGCCAATGCAGTCTGGCCGGGTCCATAGCGCTGCATGAAGACTTGCATAGGCTCACTATGCGTCAGGTTCAGCCCGCCGCGACCGGCCATCAGGAATTTTCGCCCCGCCGAAGGCATCCGCTCATACACCGTGACCGCCACGCCGGAATCTTCACGCGTCAGCACTTCGGCAGCCATCAGCCCTGCCGGCCCGCCGCCGATAACCGCAACTTTCTTGGATTTCGACTGGGGCAATCTTCACCATTGGGATTTGAGCGGCTAATCCGCGAAACGGACTTCGCCTGAGAGAGGGAGCCGCGAGGCTTATCACTTCGCGACCGGTGACGCCAACGCGGACTCGACCTCTCTGCTCCCGACCTCACTGCTAATGTCGACCTCGGCGACGTGGCCGGGCTCCGATGCAACAGGTCGGCCGGGCCCGGCGATACCTGCGAGACGTAACCTGACTCATGCGCTAGAACGTTGATGAAGATCAGAACGCCCGCCGCCTCGCTAGTGTGATGGTTTAGGAATTCGCATATCGGCATACGCGCCCTCTGAGCGAACTCCTGCCTCTGAATCACACTAGCAACTATATGATTCTAGTGAGGTTTACGGATCAGAAGTTCGTTTCGCCGGGCGCGTCAGATTAAACAACGAACGTCTGATCCGCCTCACTCAGCCGCAGAAACGAGGAGCCGACACCAAATGGAATTGCCGCTTGCCATCGACCTGGCCCGCATCCAGTTTGCGTTCACGGTCTCCTTCCACATCATCTTTCCCGCCTTCACCATCGGGCTGGCCTCCTATCTGGCCGTGCTCGAGGCGCTCTGGCTGATCACCGGGCGCCAGGTCTTCATCGATACGTTCCGCTACTGGATCAAGATATTCGCCGTGACCTTCGCCATGGGCGTCGTCTCCGGCATCGTCATGAGCTACCAGTTCGGCACCAACTGGTCGGTTTTCTCCGACAAGACCGGCCCCATCCTCGGCCCCTTGATGGGTTACGAAGTGCTGTCGGCATTCTTCCTTGAGGCGGGCTTCCTCGGCGTCATGCTGTTCGGCATGGATCGCGTCGGCAAGGGGCTGCACTTCCTCGCAACGCTGCTTGTCGCCTTCGGCACGTTCTTCTCCGCTTTCTGGATTCTGTCGGTCAACAGCTGGATGCAGACCCCTGCCGGCTACGCCATCAACGAGGTCGGCCAATTCGTCCCGGCCGATTGGTGGGAGATCATCTTCAATCCATCGTTCCCCTACCGCCTCGTGCATATGGTGCTCGCCGCCTACCTGACGACGGCATTCGTCGTTGGCGCTGTAGGCGCTTGGCACATCCTCAAGGATTCGCGCAACGAAAGCGCCCGTCTGATGTTTTCGATGGCGATGTGGATGGCCGCAATCGTCGCTCCGATCCAGATCTTTGCCGGCGACGTTCACGGCCTCAACACCCTTGAGCACCAGCCCGCCAAGATCGCCGCCATGGAAGGCCATTTCGAAACGCGCAAGGGCGCGCCCCTGATCCTGTTCGGCCTGCCCAACATGGAAACCGGCAAAACCGACTACGCCATCGAGATCCCCGCCCTCGGCAGCTATATCCTCACCCACCATTGGGACGGCGAAGTCAAAGGCCTCAAGGCCTGGCCCAAGGAGGAGTGGCCCTACGCACCGGTACTCTTCTGGAGTTTCCGCATCATGGTCGGTATCGGCTTGGCGATGGCCGCGCTTGGCTTCTGGTCGCTCTACGCCCGGCTGCGTGGGTCGCTTTACGAGCCGGGCCTCTTGCACCGCGCGGCAATCCTGATGGGGCCGATGGGCTTCGTGGCCGTTCTGGCCGGCTGGATCACGACCGAAATGGGCCGCCAGCCCTACACCGTTTATGGGCTCCTGAAGACGGTGGATTCGGCCTCCCCGATCGATGCGCCCGCGCTCGCCTTCTCGCTGGCAGCCTTTATCGTCGTCTACTTCGCCGCCTTCGGCGCCGGCGTCTTCTACCTGTTCCGCATCATGGCCAAGCCGCCCACTCCCAACGAAACCGGGATACCGGAAAACCATCCGACCCGCGCCGCCGGCATCACTGCGACGCCGCCGCTGCGTTTTCCCGGCGAATCCCCCAAGTCCGGCCATTAGGAGGCATCAGCATGGAAATCGACCTTCCGTTCATCTGGGCCGGCCTCATCGCCTTCGCCGTGCTTGCCTATGTCATCCTTGACGGCTTCGACCTCGGCCTTGGCATCCTGTTTCCCTTCATGCGTACCGGCGGCCAGCGCGACGTCGCCATGAACACCGTCGCTCCCGTCTGGGACGGCAACGAAACCTGGCTGGTTCTCGGCGGCGGCGGCCTGTTCGCCGTGTTTCCGCTCGCCTACGCCGTCATCATGCCCGCTCTTTACGCCCCGATCATCGCCATGCTGCTCGGGCTTATTTTCCGCGGCGTCGCCTTCGAGTTCCGCTGGAAGACCAAGGAAAACCAGTGGGTCTGGGACTGGTCGTTTGCCCTCGGCTCGTTGACTGCGGCCTTCGCCCAGGGCATCACGCTCGGCGCGCTGGTGCAGGGTATCGAAGTTGCTAATCGCGGTTATGCCGGCGGCTGGTGGGACTGGCTGACCCCCTTCAGCATCCTGACCGGATTCGCCGTCGTCGTCGGCTATGCGCTGCTTGGCGCCACCTGGCTGATCTATAAGACCGAGGGAGCCCTGCAGCAGCAGGCCTACGGCTGGGCCTGGACCACCGGCTTTGGAACGGTATTCCTGATCGGCATCGTCAGCATGTGGACCCCGTTCCTCGACGACGTCTTCATGCAGCGCTGGTTCTCGTTCCCGGCGATCATTTATTCGGCCCCGGTGCCGATCCTGGTTGCCGCCGCCGCATATTCGCTTCTTGTCGGCTTGAAGGAACGCCACGAACTGCGCCCATTCGTTTCGGCCCTCGCACTTTTCGTCCTTTGTTTCGTGGGTCTGGGCATCGGTTTCTACCCCTACATCGTGCCGCATTCGATCACCATCTGGGATGCCGCGGCACCCGACTCGAGCCTGATGTTCCTGCTCTACGGCGCTTCCGTCTTGATCCCGCTCATTCTCGCCTACACGGCTTATTCTTACTGGGTCTTCCGCGGCAAGGTGCGCGAAGGCGACGGCTACCACTGATGAACCACAGACCGCTCTCGGATGGCGGCGGCGCCGGCACCAAACCGCCGTTTGCAGTCCGGCTTTTCTGGTTCGCCGCCATCTGGGCGATGAGCGTAACCGTGCTCGCCGTCGTCGCCTTCCTCATCAAACTTGCACTTTAATTCCGGTTCGCTTCCCCAGCATCCCGCCACCCAGAGCAATCGCCTTCCTGCATTCAGCGCTGCCGGGGCAAGAACTGCTGCGCCTCGTGCCAGGCGCAAAATCGCTTCTTGAAAATCTTTGAATTAGAACATTTTTCCTCTTTTATGTGATAGAAGCCTAGAAAATAGAACATTTTTTTATTATTTGTCTCCCATCAGCCGTCAGCAACCTGCTCGCGTTGGGTCGCGCATGGAGACACCCCCTGAGATGAACACCATCGAAATCCACGTCGAACTCCCTGACGGCTCCCGCCACACCCTGGAAGCTCCCGAAGGCTACCGCGTGATGGAAGTCATCCGGGACTATGGCCTTCCGATCAAAGCCGAATGCGGCGGCGCATGCGCCTGTGCCACATGCCACGTGCGCCTTCCGCAAGTTTGGGCTGGCCGCGTCGTCCCTGCCCGCGACGACGAGATGGACAAACTCGACGAGATCCCGGGCGCCGACGACAGCTCCCGCCTCTCCTGCCAGCTGCTCACCGACTCTTCCATCGACGGCCTCGTCGTCAGGCTCGAAGCAGACTCGATTGTTGTCGCAATGAACGACACCCACCCCCAATTCCAAGCCGCGAGCTAGGCCATGACAAACCACCTTGAAATTCTCGACAACCCCGCCAGCGCCGGTCGCGAAGCCAACCCCTACCCGGCCCGCGTCCAGCTCGTCGGGGCCGGGCCCGGCGATCCGGAACTTCTCACCCTCAAGGCCGTTCGCGCTCTCCAGACCGCCGACGTCATTTTGTACGACGAACTCGTCAACCGCTGCGTGCTTGACTTGGCCAACCCACGCGCCCGGCAAATTCACGTCGGCAAGCGCGGCGGCGGGCCGAGTTGGAAGCAGCGCGATATCCATGAACTTATCCTGGCGCATGCCTTCGGCGGCAGGGGCATCGTCCGCCTCAAGGGCGGCGATCCGTTCGTCTTCGGTCGCGGCGGCGAGGAACTTGCCGCACTGCGCGAGGCGGGACTTGAAGTCGAAGTGATCCCCGGCATCACTGCCGCTGTAGCCGCCGCCGCATCGACGCAAATCCCGCTGACCCATCGGCAGCTTTCCCGCACGGTGACGTTTCTGTCCGGCGCCGGCCCCGGTCACGGTCTGCCCGAGTTCACCCACATCGATCTTGAAGCATTGAACGACGGTCTTCATACGGTTGCCGTCTACATGGCCGTGAAGACCTCCCACGCACTCGGCACCACGCTTATCGGTGCCGGCTGGGATCCTGAAACGCCGGTGCTGGCAATCGAAAACGCCACCCGCCACCAGGAGCGCCGCGTCCGCGCCAGCATCCGCGATCTCGCCGAACGCCCCGAAGCCCTGGCACTCAAGAGCCCGGCAATTCTGCTGATCGGCCGGGTCGCGGGACTACCCGTCCACGGCCAGCTCGACGTCATCGAGACTGCCAACACCAAACGACCCACCCGGGAGCTGGCCTATGCCTAACGTCCTCACCGCCAACCGCCTCGAAGACGGAGTCGTCGTCTACCTCGGCAATTCCGGCGAATGGGTTCACGACCTTATCGCAGCCACCGTCGCCGAAAACGAAGCGAGCCTCGCGATCCTTGAAAAAATCGCCGGAAAATCGGTCGCCGGCCGCCACGTTGTCGGCGTCTACGCGATCGACGTCGATCTTTCGAACGGCAAGCCGTCACCGAAATCCGTCCGCGAGAAGATCCGCGCCGCCCACCGGCAAACCTTCAAGGACCTCACCGAGCTCGAGATAAGCTGATGTACAGATACGATGAATTCGACAGAACTTTCCTGGCCGATCGAAATCGCGAATTCCGCACGCAGGTCGCCCGCCGCCTCGCCGGCGAACTGACCGAGGACGAATTCAAGCCCTTGCGCCTCATGAACGGGCTCTACCTCCAGCTCCACGCCTACATGCTCCGCATCGCGATCCCCTATGGCGCCATCACCAGCCGCCAACTGCGCCAGCTCGGATATATCGCGCGCCGCTGGGACAAGGGCTTCGGCCACTGGACCACGCGCCAGAATATCCAGTTCAACTGGATCAAGCTGGTCGACGTGCCCGACATCCTCGAAGCCCTCGCCGAAGTCGACATGCACGCCATCCAGACGAGCGGCAACTGCATCCGCAACGTCACTTCCGATCCCTTCGCCGGAGCCGCCGCCGACGAAATCGAGGACCCGCGGATCTGGGCTGAGGTTGTTCGCCAGTGGTCGACCAACCACCCCGAGTTCACCTACCTCCCACGCAAGTTCAAGTTCGCCGTGACCGGTTCGCTGCAAGACCGTGCGGCGATCGCATTCCACGACATCGGCATCCGCATTGTCGGGGGACCGAACGGCACCAAGGGCTTCAGGATTTTCGTCGGAGGCGGCCAGGGCCGCTCTCCCTACGTCGCCCAGGAGATGAAAGAGTTCCTGCCGCAGCAGGATCTGCTCGCCTATCTGGAAGCCATGCTCCGCATCTACAATCTGCACGGCCGCCGCGACAACCTCTACAAGGCCCGCATCAAGATCCTCGTCAACGCGCTAGGCGTCGACGAATATCGCCGTCAGGTCGAAGTGGAATGGCAGCGCACCCGCACCGAAGGCGCCGATCTGCCGGCCGACGAGGTCGAGCGCATCCGTGCGCACTTTCGCGCTCCCGCACTTGCTGACCGCCCGGCCGACTTTGCGGCGCTGGCGGCCGCCCGCAGCAACGACCCGGAATTCGACCGCTGGCTCCGCCGCAACATCTTCCCGCACAGGCACCCGGACTACGCCATTGCCGCGATTGCCTTCAAGGAGCCAGGCCGCCCGCCCGGCGATGCGACGGCCGAAGAAATGGAACGCGTCGCCGATGCCGCGGACCGCTACAGCCGCGGCGACTTGCGCGTCACCTACACCCAGAACCTTGTTCTGCCGCACGTCGCCCGCGCCGACCTCATCGATCTCTACCACGAATTAAAGGAAGCAGGTCTCACAGGCGGCACGCCCGGCCTCGTCACCGACGTCATCGCCTGCCCCGGCCTTGACTACTGCAACCTCGCCAACGCCCGTTCGATCCCCATCGCGCAGGCAATCACCGACCGCTTCGCAGATCCGCAGCGCGCCGAGGAGATCGGCGATTTGCGCCTCAACATCTCTGGCTGCATCAACGCCTGCGGCCACCACCACGTCGGTCACATCGGCATTCTCGGCGTCGATAAGAAGGGAACCGAACACTACCAGATCACACTCGGCGGCGAGGCCGGCGACGATGCTTCAATCGGCACGATCCTTGGCCCGAGCTTCCCGGCCGAAGATGTCCCCTCGGCCATCGAAAATATCGTCGGCACATATTTGGCTTCGCGCACCGATGGCGAAGCGTTCCTTGCAACCTACCGTCGCATCGGCGCCCGCCCATTCAAGGAGGCCCTTTATGCCAAGCGTTGAATTGAATACCGCCACGGTGAGCGCCAAAGCAGCCGGCGCTGTCGTTGCGCTGGCCGTCACCGCCGGCTACGCCGAGCGCTTCGCCGCCGTCGAAAAGGCGGCCACAACCGGCCGGCCGATCGCGATATCCTTCGCCAAGTTCAACGACGGCCGCGGCTTTTCCCTCGCCCGCCTTCTGCGCAGCGAGCATGGCTATCGTGGAGTGATCATCGCGACCGGTCACACGATCCCCGATCAGGCTCTGCACTTGCTTCGTACCGGCTTCGATAGCGTCGAAGTCGGCGACCCCGCGCGCTTGCCCGATTGGCTGCAATCGCTGGCAAGCTATTCCGGCTCCTATCAAAACGCCGCCCGCAACCCGCTGTCTTTGCGCCGCGAAGCGGCCTCGCGCCGTTCCCTTAACAGCGAACCCGTTCCCGGCTCCGTCGACCCGCACGGCAAATCCGGTTCGCCCGACCACACCCGCTCAAAAAAAATCACCCGGTCGCGGGAACCGATCGCCACGTTGGAGGTTTGAACACGCATATTGTAGGTTTTTTGGCGCATTTCTCCCCCACGCCCACGTGCGCCATCAGCAGCGGACCGGTTCCCTCCCGGTCCGCTGTATGTCTTTTTTAACTGCCGTCAACCTTAATGGATCGCTAACCGGTACTGATTGACAATCAACCCCGAGACCGGACCGCGGGAACCCGTTTCAAACCGATTTTCTCATAACCGCGCCGAGCGATAATTGCCGCCCGGTGCCCGTTCCGAGCCCGCAGTTTGAGTTCTTGAAGGGGAGACAATGCCCCACCCTTGACCTCCAGCGTATCGGGAGCAGATCCATGAACGCCACCGCCATCGCAGCGCTCACATTCGCCGTCCTCACCGCGACGGTATCCGAAGCATCCGCCGCAAGCCGGGCCGTCAAGATGGCCTGCGCTGGTGACTATTTCTCCTACTGCTCCGACCACGCTCCCGGCAGCTCCGGCGTGCATTCCTGTTTCCGCGCCAACGGCAACAAGCTTTCCAAGGGCTGCGTCCGGGCCCTGGTCAAGGCCGGCATGGTTTCCCAGTCCGAAGTCAGCCGCCGCGCCGCATCGCTGGGCCGCTGAGCCGATCACGGTCTTGCCTGAGTGAAAAACCGGCGGGTCGCAAGCCCAACACGACCTTGGATCGTCAACACAAGCTTGCGCACCAACATCGGCTTGCCGAATGTTGGGCAAACAAGTGTTGAGCAAAGGAAGTGTTGGCAACCAAACAGACAGCCCAACACGACTTTAGACCGTCAACACAAGCTTGCGCCATGCCTATCCCCTTCAAACCGGCGCATCTTATCTTGGCTGTCCTCCGCAATTGAACAAACAACTCCATGGCCGCCCGTCGTGGCGAAGCCGCGCCTCCGGCACGCGGGCGGCCATCC
>JAHJSN010000186.1 GCA_018830445.1 Alphaproteobacteria bacterium
AACATTGCTTCCCCACCAACGTCATTCCCGCGTCCATGCACAGCATGGCTCCGCCATGACGGCGGGAACCCAGTCGAGCCGCTTTTTGCCGAAGCGTTTTTTGCAGTGTTCGACACTTGCCAGCACTCCGGCAAGCGGTGCATCAAGGAGGATTGCCGGCGGTTTCCTATGGGCGTGCCTGGGTCCCGGCCTTCGCCGGGATGACGGAACGGGTTGTGTCGAAAGTCTGCCAACCCGGCTCAGGACCAAAGGGGATAGGCATGGGTTTCCCGAGTGTTGGGCCCTTAAAACCACTGAACGTCAACCGGTCAGCATGGAATAGGCCATCGCTACCAGCGCCAGTGCGCCTAGCCACCGCTCCAACACCGGCTTGCCGAGTGTTGGGCCCTTAAAACCATTGAACGTCAGCCGGTCAGCATGGAATAGGCCATCGCTACCAGCGCCAGGGCACCTAGCCACCGCTCCAACACCGGCTTGCCGAGTGTTGGGCCCTTAAAACCACTGAACGTCAGCCGGTCAGCATCGAATAGGCCATTGCAACCAGCGCCAGTGCGCCTAGCCATAGCGCCGCCCGGCCCCATCGGCCCGCCTTCGCCTGCTCCCTGGCCAGTTCCCGGATCGTGGCCTTGTCCAACCGCGCGCCGTTCTTGGCGAGTGCATCGATGGCTTCCAGCGACCCCTGCGCCTTTTGCAGCAACCGTGGCGCATCGGCGATCAGCCGCCCGAAATCCGCCGCCCCGGCGCCTGCATTCCGGAGCTGTCCGGCAACTCCCAAATTCTGCTCGACCCACTCCCGCGCGACCGGTTCGGCCGCCGTCCACATGTTGAGGTGCGGGTTGAGCGAGCGCGCCACGCCCTCGACGATCACCATGCTCTTTTGCAGTAGGATCAGTTCGGGGCGCGTTTCCATGTCGAACAGTTCTGTGTAGGCGAACAATTGCCCGAGCAGGTCGGCCATCGAGATATCGTCCGCCGTGCGCCCGTGGATCGGCTCCCCGATCGCCCGCATCGCCTGCGCGAACGTTTCGATGGAGTGGTGCGGCGGCACGTAGCCGGCTTCGAAGTGGATCGCCGCCGCCCGCCGGAAATCGCGCGTGATGAGCCCGTGCAGGATCTCGGCCAGGAACTTCCGCTCGATCGGCGCCAGCCGTCCCATGATGCCGAAGTCGACCGCGACAACGTCCCCCCGGCTGTCGATGAACAGGTTGCCCGGGTGCATGTCGGCATGAAAGAAGCCGTCGCGCATGGCATGGCGAAGGAACGACCGCAGAATCGTCAGGCCGAGTTCTTCGGTGTTGTGTCCCGCAGCTTTCAGCGCCTCGATGTCGGCGACCGGGATGCCGTCGATCCATTCCAGCGTCAAAACCCGCTTGGAAGTGCGCTTCCAGTCGACGACCGGAACGCGGAAGCCTTCGTCGCCTTCGATGTTGTCGGCCATCTCCGCGATGGCAGCGGCTTCAAGCCTAAGATCCATTTCCAGATCGGTGGTCCGCTTCAGATTGCCGACGACCGCAATCGGCCTCAGCCGGCGCGAGGGCGCGTGCAGCTGCTCGACCAGGTTCGCAGCGAAGAAGTAGCTGTCGAGATCGGCCTTGAAGCGCCGCTCGATACCCGGCCGCAGGATCTTGACCGCAACCTGCTTGCGGTCTCCCGTCGCTTCATTGATGACCGTCGCCTTATGGACCTGGGCGATAGAGGCGGCCGCGACCGGCGGGCCGAATTCGGCGAAGCAATCCTCGACGCTGTGCTGCAGTCCTTCGGCGACCGCGCGCTTGGCTTCCGCCATCGAAAACGGGGCCATCTTGTCCTGCAGGAAGGCCAGGTCGCGCGCCAACTCCGGTCCGATCACGTCAGCCCGCGTTGCGAGGAACTGTCCGAGCTTGATATACGAGGGGCCAAGCGAGGCCAGCGCATCCGAAATCCGCCGTTCGCGCGGCTTGCCGATGCGCAACGGCCAGGACAGGAGCGTCACCGGCAGCGTCATGAGACGCGCCGCGTGCAGCGCCAGCGGCACCTTCATGCCTTGCGGCCAGAACCGCACGCCATGCTGCGCCATGACGATTCCGGCGCGCATCAGCCGTAATGTATTGAGGACCGCACCGGCCATGGAAGGGATCGGAACTCCGCTGGAAAGAATGCAGATTCGGTTGGAGAGTCGCACATGACCGCCGAAGGCCCCGCGCGTCAAGCGTGAGCGGCAAACAGCGTGACCATCTGCCCTGCCTCACCTAATACGGGCTTGCGCGGTTGCCGCGGCGGTGGCAGCGTTGCGCTCGCCTTCGTAACGAGGAGTTTCGCAGCGATGCGCAAACCGGTCGAGAATTTCGCCAAGGATATCGGCCGGCCGGATCCGGCCGGCAGGCTGGACGCGCCTTCGTTTCACAGGAACAAGGAGGGCATAACCGCCGAGCTGATCCGGCTTCTGGGTGATGGGCACGGTGATGTTCTGGAGATCGGCAGCGGCACCGGTCAGCATGCCGTAACGTTTGCTGCCGCATTGCCCGACCTGACCTTTTGGCCAAGCGATCCCGTCTCCGACCATATCGGCAGCATCGACGCCTGGAGAACCGCAAGCGGGCTCGGCAACGTTATGCCGGCGACCAGTCTCAACTGCTGCGAGCGCCCCTGGCGGCTGGGACAACGGGATCTGCGACCAAACAACCTGGACGCGGTCATTGCCATCAACGTCATCCACATTGCCCCCTGGGCCGTTGCCGAAGCCATCATCGAAGGTGCCAAAGAGTACCTGAAATCCGGCGGAGCGATGATTTTCTACGGCCCGTATAGGAAGAACGGCCAGCACAACAGCCAGGGCAATATCGATTTCGACGCGGCCCTGCGCGCGCGCAACCCGTCCTTCGGAATCCGCGACCTTGAGGACCTGATGGCTTGCGCCGACCGCAACGGCCTGCGTTTCGAATCCGAAACCGACCTGCCGGCCAACAACAAGATGATCGTATTCCGGGCCTGACTTGATTGCGCCTGATCCAATCTAAGGACCATTTCTGCCGGCATCCAAGGGATGGTCCGCGCAGTCCTCGAACTCGACTTCCACCGTGGCGTGATCGATGCCGAATTTCTCGCGCATGCGCGCCTTGATCCGTCGGGCCACCTCCTCCGGTTTGGCGCCGGAAACGTCGACGCGGGCATGCAGCGTCACCATCGCTCGTTCCTCGGTGAGTGACCAAGCATGGATGTGATGCACGTTGTCGATCTCGGCAATCGCGGCTTCCAGATCGCGCTTGATCTCGCGCGTGTCGAGATGTGCCGGTGCTCCTTCGAGCAATATATGGGCGCTGTCTTTCACCACGTACCATGCGGACCGCAGGATGATCAGGGCGACGACGACCGACAGGATCGGATCGATGGGCGTCCAGCCGGTTGTCAGGATCACGACCGCCGCACCGATCGCGGCCACCGAACCGAGCAGATCCCCCATCACGTGCAGTGCGGCAGCCCGCATGTTGAGGTTGTCCTGGTCTCCGCCATGCAGGATCGAGAAGGCGAAGATGTTGACCGCGAGACCCGCAATCGCGATTGCCGCCATCAACCCGCCCATGACCTCGCGCGGTTCGCCGATCCGCTGCCAGGCCTCTGCCACGATCCACGCGGCGATGGCGAACAGCGCCAGCCCGTTGGTGAACGCGATGAGGATCGAAAACCGGTCGTAGCCATAGGTGCGCTTCCAGTCGGCCGGGCGTTTGGCCAGCCGGAAGCCGTACCAGGCAAGCCCCAGGCTGGCGAAGTCGGTGAGCATGTGGCCGGCATCCGCCAGCAGCGCCAGCGATCCTGACACGATACCGCCGGCGACTTCGGCCACCATGAAAAGCCCGGTCAGCAGGGCGGCGGCACCCACGCGCCATTCATTGCCTGAACCGTTTGCGTGCGCGTCGTGTCCATGCCCGTCATGGCTGTGGCCGTGATGATGTCCGTGCATTTTGGTTCACCTGCGCGACGCTCAATCTCAGCCCGACCATGCAACGACATGGCCGTGATTGGCCAGCTTCTTTCGAGCGGTGTCGCTTTCTGCGAAAAATCGCCAACGCCGGACCGCAGGCCAATCCTCAGTATCCGCCATGATTGGCCAATATTGACCCATGTCATTGACGCTCGAATGCTCCGGGCGGCTATCTTGCAAGAAAATTAGAACGTGCTGCGTCCGAATGAATTGCGCGGCAGGAGGGAGCACGCGCCATGGCCACGACGCAAAGTCCGCCGTTGCAACAGACGCCTGCGTTGCGAAAAATAGAAATCTCCGACCTGATCGACATCCTCGGCGCGGGCCTCCGCGATTTTCGCGCCGCACCGGGTTATGGCCTCGCATTGGCCGGTCTGTACGTGGTTGCCGGATGGCTCATCATCGCCCTGTTGTATTATTTCGGCCTGCCATATCTGGCTTACCCGCTGGCAATGGGGTTTGCCTTGATCGCACCGTTTGCCGGTGTCGGGTTCTACGCGGTCAGCGAGCACCTGGAGCGCGGCAGGCCGCTGCGTTGGGCAACGGTTTTTGCCTCCGTAAAGAAGGCCGCCAGCCGCGATGTCCGCTGGATGGCGCTCGTGACAGGCTTCGCCCTGGTGATCTGGATGGACATTGCAGCGTTTCTTTTCTTCGGCCTGATGGGCTTCAACGGGTTCGGCCCCGACTTCGTCGAAAAGCTGTTAACGACGCCCGAGGGTTTGGCGTTCGTGTTCCTCGGCAATGCATCCGGGGCACTCATCGCGCTGGCGATATTCTCAATTTCGGTCATATCGTTTCCGATGCTCTACGACCGCGACATCGATTTCGTCACCGCCATGGTGACCAGCGTGCGGCTGGTGCAGGAAAATCCAGTGAGCATGGTCGTCTGGTGCGCCATCATCGGCATCCTGACTGGGCTGTCGCTGCTGTCTGTTTTCGTCGGCCTGCTGGTGGTTCTGCCGGTCATCGGGCACGCCAGCTGGCATCTCTATCGCCGGGCGGTTCCACCACCCATGAACGAAGCGTAGACATTGGCGATCGGGCTTCGGGCGCTGGTGTTCCGGATCAAACATTTGATTCCCGGGTGGAGGTCGTCAAATGTTTGTGAATCCAGAACACAATCAAAAGGTTGCCTAGTGTTCCGGCCCCGACACTTGGTTCCCCTTGCAGCACGCTATTCCTCCAAGTGTCGGAGCCATAAGGAACACGAGCAAAACTAGGCGCGGATCGTGAAAGTTTTGGGCCGTGCCGCTGACTGCTTCACATCGGCCATGCGAGTCGGTTAGTGTGCAGCCAACCTGAACTTTCGGAGGTTGTCGCAATGGCCGACAAAACGACACTCGTTCTACCGGGCAGGAAATTCTCGGTCCCGAAGTTTTTCAAGCGCATTCTGCAGGTGACCTTTGCAGTCGCGCTCACCGCTATGGTTTCGCTCGCGGTAATTGCCGGAAACACCATGCTGACCGACAAGAAGGCCCAGATGTTCAAGGGCATCGACCAGTGGCTGTCGTTCATCTACCGCCCGGACATCCTGGCGACCATGGTCCTGACCGCTTTCGTCACCGTGATGCTCGTTTACTGGCAGCGCGATATGGAGCGCGGGCGCTGATTACCCGGCTTTTGCGGATCCACTACGATAGTAATGCGGCTGCATAGTAGGTTGGCTGGCTCTTGACTTGGCAGTGTCCGCGCCTGCGGGCATACTCCTCGTTGGCAGGGGGCTTCATGAATGCCAACGCCCTTTTTTGTTTAATTGATGGACTGATCCATGCCGTTACTGAACGAGCCGGGGTCTTACGGCGCGATCACGAAATTCTTTCATTGGATCGTCGTGCTGGCGTTCGCCCTCCAATACGCCGCCGGTTACACGATGACGTCTTTGGCCCGCAACGAAACGGCGCTGGGCCTTACACAGGCCAATTTTTACAACTGGCATAAATCAATCGGCCTCATCGCGTTGTTGTTTGCGTCATTCCGTTTGCTCAATCGCCACTTTGACCGGCTTCCCAACTGGGCACCGAACCTGACCCGTACCGAGAAGCGCATGATGCACGACTATGAAACTGCCCTTTATCTGGCGATGTTTCTGATGCCGGTGAGCGGGTTCATTTACGTCATGGCCGGCGGCTATGGCGTCCACTTCCTTGAGCTGGCGCACCTGCCCAATCCGATCGGCAAGAGGCCGCTCCTCGCCGAGATCGCAAAGTGGACCCACATTCTATATGGGTACGCAGTTCTCATCGCGCTGGCGGCTCATATGAGCGTGGTGTTCCGCCACCAGTTGGTATTGCAGGACGGCATCTTGTGGCGGATGCTGCCGCGTCGCCGCCACCGGCAAGCAGCCTCCAAAAACCCATCGTCGATAACCAACGCCGAATAAAATGCAGGACGCGCTGTTTCAAGTGGGTAGCTTGAGGTCGAGCTTGCCGGCGATGGTGAAGGAAATGCTAATCGAACCGGTAGGGTTTTATTCGATCCAATTTGAAACAGATCGTCGGCATTTAAAAACAACAATTGGAACGAAGTCTGGCTAACCAATCGGAAATGGTGCGCACACTAGAATAAGCGTGTAATTCTGTATCCATCATATCAGGTGCAGATAGAGTCAGGACCGATGATCGCAAAAGTTCGCAGTATGGCAAGTAGCTTCTCGATGCTCCGGCGCGACGAGTCGGGCGCGACCCTCCTCATGTTTGCCGGAATGTTTGCCATTCTCGCCGCCACGATTGGCGTCGGCTTTGACTATGCACGCGCATTCGCGGTGCAAACTGCCATGCAACGCGACCTCGACGCTGCGATCATCGCCGGAGCCATGCAGGCCACCGAGGATGGGCTGGATTCCGAAACCATTGCGAGAAAATACTTCGGCGACAACTGGACGGCCACCCATCAGTCCGGCGATGTCACAATTCAAGTCACAGAATCCCAGGGAAAAATCTTGGCCAAGGCCAAGGTCCCTGTCCCCATGACGCTGATGAAGCTCGCCGGTTTCAACGAGTTGACCATTGAAGCAACCACCCGGGTGCATACGGGTGGCCGCGATGTTGAGATGGCGCTGGTCTTGGATACGACCAAGTCCATGGAAGGTCAGAAACTGATCGACTTGAAGGAGGCCGCCAAAAAGCTCCTTGAAGCCGCCTACAAGGCACCCGGCTCCGACCAGTACGTCAAGGTCTCGCTTGTGCCGTTTGCGCAGTATGTCAACGTCGGACTCGCCAACCGCAACCAGTCGTGGCTGGACGTCGAGCCTGACGCGACCGCTTCGGAAGAGCAATGCGGTGACGTCACGCCGGTTATCGGGCAATCGAACTGCCAGACGCACACCGCGACCGGTTACGACGACGGTGCACCTTATACCTATACCTACGAGACCTGCGACTACGAGTACGGTCCGCCGGAATACCAGTGCAACACCGAAACGACGGCGAAGACCTGGAGTGGATGTGTCGGCTCGAGATCCTATCCTCTCAACGTCCGCGATGAGCAGTATTCGACCCGCATACCCGGTATCATGAACACAACCTGTTCCAGCGAAATTCAGCCGCTCACCAACGACAAGACCCTGCTCACCGCGAAGATCAACGGCTTGGTCGCCCAGCAGGCGACCTATATTCCCGGGGGCTTGGCGTGGGGGTGGCGCGTTCTTTCGAAAATCGCACCCTACACCGAGGGACAGGAAAAGGATGCGACGTCATCCGACGGACGCAAGGTTCGCAAGATGCTGGTCCTCATGACCGATGGAGCCAACACGAAATCGCCGGTCTATCCCCAGCACACAGGCTCCGTGGTTCCCGAAGCCGATAGCCTTACGCTTGAACTCTGCAATGCGATCAAGGCCGATGGCATCGACGTGTATACTGTCGCGTTCGACATCTCCGACAATTCGGTTCTCGACAAGATGCGCAGTTGCGCCAGCGACATTTCGAAATTCTTCCACACCGCTACCGGTCAGCAGCTCGAACAGGCCTTCAACACGATCGGCGCTTCAACGCGGTCGGTCAGCCTTGCAGAGTGACGGCCTGGCTCAGTCGTCCGGCATTTTGAAGCAGCTTTTGTCGACCGCCTTACCCCAGCGGCCCGCGGAACACCACGTACGCTCCTGCAAAGATCAGCGCGAATCCAACCGCGTGGTTCATCGTCAGCGGCTCCTTCAGCACCCACACCGAGAAGCCGCAGAAGATCAATAGCGTGATGACTTCCTGGATCGTCTTCAACTCCGCCGCGCTGTAGACGGCATGCCCGTAGCGGTTGGCTGGCACCGCGAAGCAATACTCGATGAACGCGATTGCCCAGCTTGCCACAACGGCGAGCCAGAGCGGCCAGCTCTTGTGGTTCAGGTGGCCATACCACGCCCACGTCATGAATACGTTCGAGATCGACAGAAGTGCGATGGGCAGGATGAATTGCGCAACGGTGTTCGCGGCCAAGTGTCGTTCCTTCGGTCCTAAACCCGCCATCCCGAATGCATTGCCGCGATGCCGCCGGTCAGGTTGCGATAACTGACCCGCTCGAAACCTGCATCGCGTATCAACCCGGCAAAACGCTCCTGTTCGGGAAATTTGCGGATCGATTCCACCAGATACTGGTAACTGTCTCGGTCACCGGCGACCACCTCGCCGAGACGTGGGATCACCTCGAAGGAATGCAGGTCGTAGAGTCGGTCGAGGCCCGGCACGTCGACGTGCGAGAATTCAAGGCACATGAACCTTCCGCCGATTTTCAACACGCGGAATGCTTCCGAAAGCGCCTTTTCGATATGCGTCACGTTGCGGATGCCGAAGGCGATCGTATAGGCATCGAACGAGCGATCCGGGAAAGGCAGCGATTCCGCGTTGCCTTCGACAAGTTCGAGCCTCTCCGACAACCCTGCTTCGATGACCCGCTTGGTTCCCACTTCGAGCATTTCCGCAGAGATGTCGCAGATCACCGCGCTCGACTCTTCGCCTGTCATGCGCGCGTAGCTGATGGCGACGTCCCCGGTGCCGCCGGCGACGTCGAGCAGCCGGAACGGCCGGCCCGAGCCGGCGCGCGGCGGCGCAAGCCACGCCAGGAAATCGCTCTTCCACAGCCGGTGCAACCCTCCCGACATCAAGTCATTCATCAGGTCGTAATTCTTCGCCGAGCGTGCGAACACCTGGTTGACGAGGCCCTGACGCTCGTCTTCGGGGACATCCCGGAAGCCGAAACTTGCCTTGCCATCGCCTTTCGTTTGGCTGTTGTCCACCGTGTCCGCTTCCTTGCTTGCTTGGTGCGCGTTTCGCAATATTGGTCTATTGCAGTGCCGATGAATAGCCAATTCGTCGCGCCGCTGCTACGCCGACACCGCCAAACGGCCTGCGGCCAATCGTTCAAAACGCCGCGCAAGAAGGGCCGCATCAACAAACATCAAGGGGGACCCCGATGAAGCTCGAAACCGCCCGCACCATCCTTGAGGCCGCGCATCGCAAGGCCCGGTCCGAGACTATGAAGCCGCTGGCGATTTCCGTCCTCGATGCGCGCGGAGCCCTTCGGGCGTTCGTTGCCGAGGACGGCGCCAGCCTTCACCGTGGCGATGTCGCCATCGGTAAGGCCTATGGAGCGATCGCGCTCGGAATTCCTTCACGCGCTATCGGCGACCGCGCCGAGAAGCAGGCTTACTTCGTCGCGGCCATGAGCCACATCACCGGCGGCAAGATGGTGCCCGTTGCCGGCGGCGTTCTGATCCGTGATGCGTCAGGCGAACTCGTCGGCGCCATAGGCATCTCCGGCGACACCAGCCAGAACGACGAAATCGCCTGCTGCGCCGGCATCGCCGCCGCCGGTCTGGTCGCCGACACCGGGGCGTGATGGCCGGGCTTCCTGACACCGCGCCGGTAAATGTCGAGGCCAGGTTGGCTCAGCGCGGGTGCTGCGTCGGCACCCGAAGCGCCATCGACAAGCGCGGGTGCTGCGTCGGCACCCGAAGCGCCATCGACAAGCGCGGGTGCTGTGTCGGCACCCGAAGCGCCATCGACAAGCGCGGGTGCTGCGTCGGCACCCGAAGCGCCATCGAC
>JAHJSN010000022.1 GCA_018830445.1 Alphaproteobacteria bacterium
CAATCTCGTCGAGCGCTTCTTCTGCAATCTCAAGCAATACCGCGCCATCTCAACGCGCTACGACAAGCTCGCCAACACTTTCCTTGCCGCCGTCGCGCTGGTTTGCGTACTGTTCTGGCTCAACTGACGACAGGCCCTAGTGTTCCGGGCTGACATTCAGGTTCCCGGCAGGGAACCATATGTCAGAGTCGGAACACTAGCACTCGCTGTCACGCTGTCACGCTGTCAGGCTGCCTCCGGCCACCCGCTTACACGCCATCGTTGGGCTCCGCGCCGGTCTCTGTCGGCGCTGGCGCGAATTCGGCGGTCTGCGGCGTCGACGCGCGCGCTGGCGGCTGAACAACGAAACCTGCCTTTTCCTGAAGCGGGACAGGGCTGCGCACGCTGACCCGCCACAAAGAGTAAAGCGCGATGGCCGCGTGCGCGCCGGCGGTGGTCGCAAACAACCCCCAATGGCCGATTGCCTCCATGGCCGCGCCGGCGATCAGCGGCCCGAAGATAGCTCCGACCCCGAAAACGAGCAGCAGGCTTCCGCTGGTCAGTACGTACTGGTCTGGCGAGGCATGGTCGTTGGCATGGGCGAGCAGCAGCGGATACATCGTGAAGATTGCCGCGCCGAGGATGCTGACGGCGAAAAGCGCGGTCCCCGCATCCTCTGGCCGCGAAAGTATGAACGCCAGATCGGCGGCCAGCGCCACCAGCGCGGTGATCAACAGGACCAGACGGCGGTCCATCCTGTCCGAGACGATTCCGATAGGCAGCTGGGCGGCGGCCCCGGCCAATATCGGCAGGCTGGCGAACAGTGCCACCGTCTTGAGTTCGAACCCGATACCCGTCGCATAGACGGCCGCCAGCGTGCCGAATGAACCGTTCGAGATGCCGACAAAAAAAGCCGCGACAACCGCAACCGGAGAGTTGCGGTAAAGTTCACGCAGATTGAGCCGCGCCTGGAACAGCGGTTTCGGTGACGCCGAGGAAGATACCGCGGTCGGGATCAGCGCCAGCATGTAGAACATTGCGGCGAGAACGAAGAAGACGTGTCCCATCGGGTTGCCCGCCGTCAGAGCCATCTGCCCGGCGGTTGTCGCAACGAGGTTGATCGTCATGTAGATGCCAAAGATCGTGCCGCGCGATTGCGCGTCGCTTCTCTCGCTGAGCCAGCCCTCGACGATCATCGCCGCGCCGGCAAAGCAGAACCCAGACAGCGCGCGCAGCGGGATCCAAGCCCAAGGTGTTATCAGTAACAGTGAGAGCAGCACCGCCAGCCCTGCCACCGCCGACATCACGCTGAACGAGCGGATATGGCCGACGCGCGCCACAAGAGCCGGTGTCAGCACGCAGCCCGCCACGTATCCGACCGCCCAGCCGGTTCCGATGAGACCAAGTGAGACAGCGCTGAACCCCTCGCCGGCTCCCCGCACCGGCAGGATCAGCGCGTTGATGCCGCCCGCGAAGAGCAGGAAGGCCGAACCGAGCAGCAGAGCTGCGATGGGAAGTATATGCCTGGCCATGAGGTATCCGGCGCTGTTGGCCGAGGGCCAAGTTTAGCGGAATTGGCAAATAAGCGAAGAAGCCTGCAATCACATGGCTAATCACAGGTTTTCATCGATCTGACACGAAACGCCGCAGCTTCGACCTTAACCGCGATCCGTGTTCGCTGTATCATCTCACTGATTTATTCGCAGTGATTGGTTAGGTTTCCGCTCATCACTTCGCCCAAGTACCATGCCAGGTCTATGATGGATTATTCGATTGACGATAAATGGGTCGGTCGGCTCGGCCTCCTGATTCTCGGCGTTCTGGTGGCTCGCACTCTGCTTGTGTACCGTGCAACCGGGCGATTCCCCGTCCGTTTCAACGACACCTCGACCGCGCACGGGTTCAACCACGCCGTCCTTTTCGCGGTGATCGTGGCGTTCGCAGCCAATCTCATATTGATGCGTCTGCCCCGATGGCTGTCGCGCGAGCCCGTCGGCGACTTTGGCAACCTCTATGACATTACCGGTCCGCTGATCTCCTTGCAGTTGGACGCAGTCCGCCTTGCAGGCCTCATCCTGAGTACTCTGGCGCTTTGCCTGGCAGGCTTCGCCCAACATCAGATGGGCAGCTCCTGGCGGATTGGTCTCGACACCGGCCATAAGACAGATCTCGTGACAAGCGGCCTGTTTCGAAGTGCGCGCCACCCGATCTATTTCGCTTTAATTCTGCTGGGGTTGGGCCTGTTCCTGGCCATGCCGAGCGCGCTGACGGGCGCCGCCCTGGCCGTTCTTGTCGTCGTCCTGTCCATTCAAACGCGACTGGAAGAAGAATTCCTGCGCGCGAGCCATGGCGAGTCCTATAAGGCCTATTACGCGCGGACCCGGCGCTGGATCTGATCCGCGGGGGGTGGGGGGCGGCAATATCCCTGATCTGCTGGTAGCGAATGTGGCGGCGGGCCACCTCCTGCGTACAGACCTTTGAGGGATTGGTGTAGCATTGTCTGTCGCATAATCTCCGGCCTGGAAAGCGGCCAGGCGAAACTGCCGGGCGGAAAAAAAGGGAACCCCAGGATGACTTCTTCCGAGATAGAATGGCCGGTCAAGACCCGCGAGTTTCACGACCACCACACCGACTCGACGATCTGGAACGATTTCAAGTTTCGCGACGATGACATCATCATCAGCACCTACGCCAAGTCCGGCACGACCTGGACCCAGCAAATCGTCAGCCAGCTCCTTTTCGATGGCGCCGCAGGCGTACCCGCAGCTGAAATGTCGCCATGGGTCGACATGCGCATTCCGCCGAAGGAAGTCAAACTACCTGAACTCGAAAAGCAGACGCACCGCCGCTTCCTCAAGACCCATCTTCCCGTCGATGCAATCGTCTTTTCGCCGAAGGCGAAATACATCTACATCGCTCGCGATGGCCGCGACGTCGCCTGGAGTTTCTACAATCACCACGCCAACGCCAACGAAGCCTACTACGACGCTGTCAACAACTCCCCCGGCCGCGTCGGTCCTCCATTTGAAAGGCCCGCCGATAACGCCGTCGACTATTTCCGCGGCTGGCTTGAAAACGACGGCCACCCCTATTGGCCTTTCTGGGTCAACATCCGCACCTGGTGGGAAATCCGCGATCTGCCGAACGTCCTGCTTCTGCACTTCGCCGATATGAAAGCCGATATGCCCGGCGCGATCCGCAAAATTGCCGAGTTTCTCGAAATCCCGATCAAGGAAGATAAGTGGCCGGCGATCCTCGAGCATTGCAGCTTCGAGTACATGAAGGCGAATGCAGAGCCCACCGTTCCACTCAACGGTGCGTTATGGGACGGCGGTGCGCAGACGTTCATCCACAAGGGAACCAATGGCCGCTGGAAGGATATGCTGACCGAAGAAGACAATCGGCGCTACGAGGCAAAGGCCATCGAGGAACTCGGACCCGAATGTGCCGAATGGCTGGCCTACGGCAACCAGGGCAGGAAGCCATAACGATTGCCGGTATTGAGTCGCCGGTATTGAGTCGAATGCGGGCGACGCGGTGATCCTGCCACGTCGCCCCTTCCCGTCTTCGGCGCCTCGCCGCCCTGCTCCGCAGAGTATGGCCGGCCCTGGTGCAATGACGGCCGCACACCCTGTGGGAAAGGCGGGACCACCTCAGTTCACCGAATTCGCCGCGCGAGATCCCTTGCTGAACTGGACCGCTTCCCAATGTGAGCTAATTCGGTTCAATCGAGATGTGATGATGGATCTCGTCGTTCATGACTCCGAGTGCCATCGGCCGTCGCACACCGGGAATGATCTGGACTTCAAAAAGTTCCCTCACGCCATCGGAAAATTCGAGCCATTGAACGATGTCGCCTGTCGACAGGTCGATGATGTGGATTCCACATCTGGGTTCGGCATCGCGCTGTTTGAGTTCCTCGTCGAGACGTAGACCCGAAAAGGCATTATCCCTTGGCTTGGACAGACCAACGATAGCGAAACCGTTGTGGAATGCCAAGCCACGTAAGAACCCCGGGCAGAATACGCGCGGTTCGAATTTGCCAGTAACGGTATCAATGACGCCGAGATGACCGCTTCCTGAGTTCAGCAGCCAAAGACGGTCATCGTGCCATCGCGGACTGTGTGGCATTGAAAGGTTCTCAGTGAGTACCCGGTTGCTGCCGATATCGATGACGCACCCGCCTTCACCACGCCGATCTCGCCAGCCCGACAGAACATCGGACTTGGAAGTTGCGGTGACGTGGGTTGGCTTTCCATCGCGCATGGCCATGCCGTTGAGGTGGCACCGGTCTTCAGCGGCAAGCTTGGAAATGAATGGGGGCTGCCAAAAAGGTTTGAACGAGTGTGTGGCAGAAGGCGTTGCCAGACATGAATACAGAGTATTTACGAAAATCACTGTTCCATCACTGAGAATTCCCACGTCATGAATGTCCAGATCGCCGGTGGTCGTGGCGATGCGCGGAACATAAAGCCGATCGTGCCCTTCATGTAGCGTTCCCGGAGCTAAGCAGTTCTCCATCTGCCAGATCTGGAACACGGATCCCAGAACCATCTTTTGGGAGTCGGCGTAAAGGCCCATCGCGCGGGAAAACTGACGCTCGTGGATAGCAATTTTCTCTTCCTCGCTGATCCCAACCATGTACAGCCGGCCGGTCTGGTAGGACGTAAAGGCCAGCGACAACTGATTGCGACGCAGCCAGCTTGGCAGGCCGCGAGAGCACGCGACTTTTGTTCGCCTTTCCCCTGGTTTCGTACGCTTTCCCCCAGGTGGATCTTCAGGCATCTCTGTCATTGCCTGAACGGGCAGATGAGACTTCGGCTCGTCGACTGCGCGCGAAAGCTCTGCGCCTCTGGAACCGTTCATAAAGGGCTGTTTGACCAGTGCTTGCATCGATAGAGCTGAAGTTTTCTCATCAGTGATGGTTGTGACGTGAAGAGTTTTTCTCGGGCCTTGTATCGCTCTAGTCACCACACTTTTGCGAGGTCGTCGAGGATACGGTTGATATGGCCGCCAAAGAGCGTATAGATAAATACTATTGCAGAACCCGCAGCAAAGGAGCTTGGCTCCGCCGCTCGGGCGCAAAGCCTTATTTTGTTTGTACAATTGAAATGGGGTGCGGCGGGTATGTTCTTCAAAAGTAAGAAAGAGTCTGCGCCGGATAGGCCGTCGACCTCCTCCCTGGAGAGCCCGATTGGGACTCCCGCGCCGTCGCCGTCCACCTCCCAGCCGGCAGTCGATCCCCTCTCAACCGATGCATCCGGGCCGACGCCGGTGGCGCGGTCAAAGCGACGGAATGTGAGGCGCGATCCTGCTGCGGTTTTCGGCGAGGTGGTAGGGCTGCTCATGCGCAACAAGCGATATCGCGAATTGTCGATTGCGGACTTGGAGTGGCTTGTCGTGCCCGCGCTGAAGAGCAACCAATTCGCACTGGCATACTCCAAAGCCTCGGAAGCCAAACAGGCAAGGACAGTCGGCGTGGCACTTTGGGCCTGCGTTGACGAAGCGACGGACCGGCAGCTGATGCAGTCTCGGGACAATCCCATTCGGCTCAAACCTGAGCAGTGGAATTCTGGAAAAATTGTCTGGCTTATAGATGCCGTTGGACCACAGGATGTGATTAGAGGAACGCTTGCCCGTCTTCTGAAGAACGAGTTCGCGGGTCGCGAAGTGCGCATGGCCAGTATTGATGCCGAAGGTGTGCGGTCCGTTCGCAATTTGACGGCGGCATAGAGAAAAAAGTGGCGGAGTTTCAATGGTTTTGGGTGGGGAGGTAGTTCAGGGTAGCGGGCTTCATTTTTGACTTGAGCGTGGATGGATGTCGTTATCGTTGCGGTTTTCCAACCGCAGCGTCGTGACGACTAATCGTCTCTGCGCGTCTCCCCTGAGCGAATTCTCCAGCCGGATCATACTAATCCATGTGGGTAACCCTTCCTCTGAGGGGGGACTAATCGCATGAGACGAGGTTCAACCGTTTGATGATGCGCGCCCGCTGCGTGGCGGAGCCGGTCCCTGGGGGAATTAGCGATGGCAATAATTATTTCGAACGACGTCGTTAGCGAAAGCTCGCTGCTGGGTACCGTTGTCGGGATACTTTCTTCAGACGTTCTAGGCGCTGCTATTACCTGGCAGATCTTGAACGATCCGACCGGTGGCGGGTTTGCAATCGACGGCGACAGGCTGGTGGTGCTCGACGGCTCGCTGATCGATTTCGAAACGCTTGCCGCGATCAACCTGCAAATCGAAGGCACCGATGCGTCGACGGCGACCGATACCTCGACCCTTTCGATTCTCGTGACGGATCTCAACGAGATCCTCGGCACCGCCCTGGACGATGTCATCACCGGCACGCTCGGCGCCGACCTGATCCAGGCGGGCGACGGCAACGATACGGTTGATGGCTCATTCGGCGACGATGTGATCGAGGGTGGGATCGGGAACGATTTCATCAACGACCATCAGGGGTCGAATTCGGTCGACGGGGGCGATGGCGACGACTTTATTTCCGTCGCGGGGGGAGCGAATATCGTAGATGGCGGCTTGGGCAGTGATTTCATCGAGAACTTTGGCGAAGCTTCGATTCTTCGCGGCGGCGACGGTGACGACGTCATCAGCTCCTTCGGTTCGACGCTCACCTACGCTTCGGGCTACCCCAATTACACCTATACCTATGTGGGTGACGTCGTGGACGCCGGTGCGGGTAATGACATCGTCAATGCCGGCATCAACACCACTGTCACTCTTGGCGCGGGCAATGATTTAGTTCGTGTCGGTGATGGACTTGTTGTGACTGACTTCTCGATTACGGACGACAAGATCGGTATCGAGGCGCTGCTCCAGCGCCTCACCGATTACTTCGGCCGTGCACCCTGGGATCAGCAGAGCAATCCCTTCGGAGAGTTCCTCCAGATCGTCCAGAACGGTGCCGATGCCGAACTGCAGATCCTGCACGAAACCGAGGGGTTCGATCCCGTTACCTTCGATCCGGTTTTCACCTACGAGTTCCGCACGGTCACGACCCTGCAAAATGTGGATGCGTCCCTTCTGACCGGGAACAACATCGAACCGAATTTCGCCCCGGACGGCACCGCTCCTGTTGGTCAGACGATAACCGGCACGGCAGCATTCGAGACTCTCAACGGCACGGCGGGCAACGACACCATCGACGGCCAGGGCGGTGACGACTTTATCAATGGCTCCTATGGCGATGACATTCTGCTCGGTGGCGACGGTCACGATTTCATCGCCGATGAGCGAGGCTCGAACACCGTCGATGGCGGGGATGGCGACGACTTCATTCAGATAAGCGGCGGCGTTGCAAACATCGACGGCGGCCTCGGCAACGACATCATTTCCAACAGCGGCGAGGCATCGATCATCGTTGGCGGAGACGGCGACGACAGCATCAGCGCCTTCGGCTCAACGCTTACCTACGCATCAGGCTACCCCAACTATACCTATACATATGCCGGTGACACCGTTGACGCGGGTGCGGGCAACGACACGGTCAACGCGGGTTCCGGGGCGACAGTGACGCTGGGCACCGGGGCAGACACCATCGGGATCTCCAGCGGGTCGAATGACCCCATCGTCGTAACCGACTTCTCGGTGGTTGAAGACAAAGTCGATCTGAGCGACCTCTTTGGACAGATCTCCAACGGTGCCTTCTTAACTCTCGGCGATTGGGACCAGGACTCCAATCCATTTGGCGCCTACCTCCAAATCGTTCAGAATGGAGCGGACACAGAGATTCAGCGGATTTTCGAAATTGAGACATTCGATCCCGTTACCGGAGATCCGGTTTACACCACCGAGTTCCGGACCGTCGCGGTCCTTCAGAACGTCGATTCATCGCTCCTGACGGATGCCAACTTCACGCCGAATTTCCCGCCCGACGGCAGCCCGGCCATTGGTCAGACCATCACCGGCACCAATCTGCTGGACGACATCACCGGCACAGCCGGCGACGATATCATCGACGGCCTCGATGGCGACGACAATATCGACGGCTCGTATGGTGACGACAATATCCAGGGCGGCGCCGGCAACGACTTCATCAGTGACTCGTTCGGTTCGAATACCGTCGATGGCGGTGAGGGTGACGATTTTATTTTCGTCAGCGGCGGTGTCGCAACGGTCGACGGTGGCCTCGGCAACGATGAAATCCACAATTTCGGGGAAGCCTCTGTCATCCGAGGTGGAGACGGTGACGACATCATAGGTGCCTTCGGTTCGTCGCTCACTTATTCATCGGGTTACCCTAACTACACTTATACGTACGCCGGCGACAGCGTCGATGCGGGTGCAGGCAACGACGAAGTCCGGGCTGGCGCCGGGGCGATCGTCACGCTTGGCGCGGGCCTTGACACGATCAGGATTTCTACAGGCTCGTCAAACGATCCTGTCATCGTCACGGATTTTAGTCCGACCGACGACCGGGTCGATCTGGAAGTTCTTCTGAACCTCTATACGAACGGCTTCTTCTTCGGACCGCAGTCCGATTGGGACCAGGTTTCCAATCCTTTCGGCACCTACCTTCAGCTGGCGCAAAACGGGCCGGACACCGAAGTGCAGGCCCTGTTCGAGACCGAATTCGAAGATCCCGTCACGTTTGACTTCTTCTACACTTATGAATTCCGCACCGTCGGGATTCTGCAGAATGTCGATGCGTCCCTGCTGACGGACGCCAACTTCACACCGGCTCTCACGCCCGTCGTGGCCAGCAACCTCAATGTCATCGACGGCACGCCCGGCAATGACAGCCTTGTCGGCACGGCCGGTGATGACCTCATTCAGGGTTTCGAAGGTGACGACAGCCTGCAAGGCCTCGAGGGTAATGACGTGCTGGCGGGAGGACCTGGCCAGAATATCTACGATCCCGGTTCGGGAGACGACAATATCCAAGGAGGCGCGCAGGTCAGCTTCAACGATTTCGACACGCTCGACTACCGCAATGCAACCGCGCCGATCAACCTCAACGTCGATCAGTTCGGCAACGGCACAGTCACCGGCGACGCTTCGGTCGGCACCGACACTTTCGACAATATCGACCGCGTTCTTGGCACATCAGGGGCCGACACGTTCGTGATCGGCTCGGGATGGTCAGGCAAGTTCGGCGACGACTTCTTCGAAGTACGCGGCGGTGGCGGCGACGACACGATCACCGGCAACGGCACGCTTCGCGTCAGTTTCCTCGGCGCCAGCGAAGGCGTGACGGTCGATCTGGGCCTCGGCACCGGGTCCTCCACCAGTGGCAACGATGCCGGCGTCGGCACCGACACCTTCACGGGAGCCTTCGCGGTTCGCGGATCCGACCATGACGACCACCTGATCGGTTCGGACGGTAGCCAGTCGTCGCGCGGATATGAGTCGTTCCGCGGCCAGGCCGGCAACGACCTCATCGAAGGCGGCGACGGCATCGACCAGGTCGACTATGTAAATGACCCCGGCCGGGTCGTGGTCGATTTGTCGGGGGGGATCATCGGCTCGGGCACTGGCCTTGACGCTTACGGTGGCACAGACACGCTCACGGGAATTGAGAATATCCGAGGCAGCCGCACCGGCGACGACGATTTGATCGGTGATGACGGCGCCAACGAGATACGCGGCGAGGGCGGTGACGATCTGATCGTCGGCAACGGTGGTGACGATCTCCTCATCGGCGGCGCCGGTAACGACGATATCCAGGGTGGGGATGGAACCGACACGGCGGGCTACAACCAGAGCATCGCGGCTGGCTACCGGCTTACTTTCGATGGCACGGCTGTCCATGTCTTCGACGAATTCGTAGCCGCCGACCCCTTGGGCGATGACACGCTCACCGGCATCGAATTTGTTTCGTTTGCAAGCGGGGCCGAACTCTTCAGGCTGCAGACCGGTACGGCCGCCGGCGAAACCATCACGGGTGATGCCGCCTTCTGGAACATCATCTTCGGGGGAGAGGGTGCCGATCAGCTGAATGCCGCTGACACAGCGATCAACATCCTCGTCGGAGATGGTGGTGGCGACACCCTTACAGGCGGCGCGGGTTTCAACGACTTGTGGGGCCTGGAAGGGGACGATGTAATCGTCGGCGGTGCCCAGGACCAGGCCCAGTATCTGGGCTCCTGGTATTCGTTCAGCTTTGCATTCGACAACACGACCCTGACCGTCACAGACAACTTCTCGACGGTGGCTCCATCCTTCCCCGCCGAGCTCAACGGTTTCGATGAAGGCAGCGATACGCTGACCGGCATCGAAGTGATTGGCTTCGACTGGGGGCAAGACCTTTATGGGCTGTTTACCGGTGGGGCAGGCGATGACATTCTCAATGGCACCTCGGATGCCGATCTGCTGTTCGGCGGCACAGGCGCCGATCAGCTTTTCGGCGGCACCGGACAAAACAGATACTACGGAGGCTCGGGCGACGACTATATCGAAGGTGGAAGTCGTGCGATTCTCACTGCCGACTACGACCGCGTCATCTATTCGGATGCGAGCGGGCCGATCAACGTTTCGATCGACTCACTGGGCTTCACGACGGTCGTAGGCGACCTGTCCGTCGGCACGGATACGCTGTTCCTGGTAGACAGCGTCATAGGCACCGATTTTGCCGACACCTATACCGCAGCCGGCGGCTTCACCAGCAAATTCGGCGGTGACAACAGCGAATTCGAAGGCGGCGGTGGCGACGATATCATCACCGGCAACGGAAATACTCGGATTGCCTACACGCAGGCGAGCGAAGCAGTGCGCGTCGACCTGGAGTTGGGGACAGCGTCAACCGTCAGCGGGCTTGTCGCGAACGTCGGAAGCGATAGCTTTATCGGAATCAATGCCGCGCGCGGTTCGGCATTCGCTGACGAATTGCTCGGCTCGTCCGGAAACGACCGCCTGCGCGGGCAAGGCGGCAATGACTTCATCGACGGCCGCGGCGGCATCGACCGCGTCGAGTACCTGAATGACGGCGCCGATGTGATCGTTGACCTTCGCGCCGGTGCCATTGGCGAAGGCACGGCGCAGGACGGCTACGGGACGACGGATACGCTGGTCGGCATCGAAAACATCCTGGGTGCGGTTGCCGGCAACGACCAGTTGTTCGGCGACGCGGGCAACAACGAGATCCGCGGCGAAGGCGGCAACGACCTGATCGACGGCGGCGCGGGCGACGACCGGCTGCTAGGTGGGTTCGGCGACGACGAGCAGACCGGCGGTGCCGGCTTCGACCAGTTCGAATACTTCGGCGGCGACGGCAACGATACGATCACGGATTTCACTGTCGGCGAGGATGTCGTCCGGCTGCGCGGCGGCACAGGTGTGACCGATTTCTCCGACCTCGTCGTCAGTGACGATGGCAACGGCAACGCTCACGTTACGTTGCTCGACGGCAGCACGATCACGCTTCTCGGGCATGCTCCTGGCGCTGTCGATGCCAGCTATTTCCAGATCGACAACCAGGTTTCGACGGACATAATTGGTACAGATAATCCTGAAGTAATTACGGGTACCGAATCCGGCGAGTTCATCGATGGGTTCGCTGGTAACGACACCATCGACGCTTTAGGCGGCGATGACTTCATCGTCGGCGGCTTCGATGACGACATCATTACTGGCGGGTCCGGCTCCGACGTCTTCTATTTCATGTTTGGAGACGGCAACGACACGATCACCGACTTCGTCACCGGCGAGGACTTCCTCCAGTTCGACGGATCGACTGGCATTTTCGAATTCGCCGATTTGATCATCGCCAACGACATCAACGGCGATGCGGTGGTCGATTACGGGTCTGGCACGATCACTCTCCAGGGCATCGATTCCAGCCTGTTGACCATTGGCGATATCATCGTCGAAGGGAATAATGACCCGGTCGCCAATCCGGATAACGTGCCGGACGCCACATTTATCCGCTATTTCTTCGAGCGGACCGGCTCCGGGGCGAACGGGACGGAGTATACGCTCTATCAATTCGATGGTGTGAATGCGCCGACGGCGGTCTCGGGCGATACGTTCACGGCACTTGGAGATGCGCAGAACGTTATAGAGGAAGA
>JAHJSN010000187.1 GCA_018830445.1 Alphaproteobacteria bacterium
AACCTGAATGTCAGCCCGGAACAATGTCAGCCCGGAACACTCTCAGCCCGGAACACTTGGCAACCTTTTGATTGTGTTCTGGATTCACAAACATTTGACGACCTCCACCCGGGAATCAAATGTTTGATCCAGAACACTAGTGGCCTGTCTCGCCTAAATCGGTGTGCTGGCCGCAACCGCTGACGATTTAGGCGAGACCGGAAGGCCACTAGCGAAAACAATGGCTTAGTGTGGCGTTCAGCGCGCCTCAATTGACAACTCCTGTGCGGCACCAACAGGTCAATTAAGGCGCGACGCCACACTAGAGGGTCGCTCCGGGCGGCCCTTTCGCTGCCTGATGCCAGTTTGCATTTTCAAATGAATTCTGCCTCATTCCAGCCCCAGCCGCTTCCGTTCCGCGTGGTAGGTTTCGCAGGGCGGAAATAGAGTCGGGACGGAACACTGCTGTTTGAGTTCGTCGCAAATATCAGCCACCTTGCTGGTGGTCGTGCCGGCGGCGCATTCGGCGGCGATGTAGCCCTTCATATAGCTGTTGAAAGCGTGCGGGCCCAGCGGGTGCGAGTGGGTGTAGCCGATCGCTCCGCCGACAACGACCAATCCAACCAACCAGGCGAGAAGCGTCCGGCCGATAACCCAGCCGCGTTTCGATAGCCGGACCCACGCCGGCTTGATCAAGCCGGCCACCAAGTGCAGTGCGCCCAACAGCACGCAGAGCAGGAAGAACCCCTGCGCGACGGTCTGGATCAAGACGAGAGTGTCGTAGGTCATCGGTTATCCTCTCTTCGCCACATCTCATTTTACGCTCTGGGACCGGCAGCGCGGCGACATATTCTCCCTTTCAGACTAACAGCGAAAGCCACACGGACATTGGTCTGAATGTCTTTGGACGTTCGACCCTGAAATCGCCAGACCTGAAGCCGTTGCGCGCCGACATGGCGTCGCGTTAATTTGCTAGGCGAGACACCCACACAGTTCAGGTGGTTGGCGCATAGACATTATGAAAAGTTCCAATTTCCCCAAATTGCAAGGCAGATTCCGGTGCTTTATCTACGCAAAGGGACCGGGAACTGAAACGGCCGCGAATGCCCCGACACATCCACCCCGCGGGTGTTAGAGGTGTTTTGGTCACTGACGGTTTGGGGGGGCCCGCACTCGGATCTGTAACAATGGCAGCCCGCCACGGGCAGAGCCATTTGCGGTTCGGGTGCGGGCAAATTTTTTGCGCCTTCGTCCGCCAACACAAGCTTGGCGCAGTGTTGGGCAGGATGCCCAGACAGGTCGTCTTTGCTCCACACTTCCTTTGCTCAACACCTGTTTGCCCAACATTCGGCGAGCCGATGTTGGAGCGCGCAAGCTTGTGTTGACGGTCTAAAGTCGTGTGGAAGCGGCAAATTACTGCTGTTCAGCAGTGAGCCGTGAGCATGGTGTGTGGCGGGGCGAGCCCCCCCAATCAAGCGGACCGCAGGTGGCCGGCCCAATACGGCTTCAGCAAGTGTTGAAAAGCCAATCAGCCGCCCCAGAGCGTGATCGCGGCGGGACCCAGGATCACGACGAAAAGAACCGGCAGGAAGAACAGGATCATCGGCACGGTCAGTTTCGGCGGCAGGGCGGCAGCCTTCTTTTCGGCTTCCGACATGCGGATATCGCGGTTTTCCTTGGCCATGACGCGCAACGCCTGAGACACCGGTGTGCCGTAGCGTTCAGCCTGGATGAGCGCCGTCGCGACGGCCTTCACGCCGGGGATGCCGGTGCGCTTGCCGAGGTTTTCGAACGCCAGGCGGCGTTCCTGAAGGTAGGACAATTCGGCGGTCGTCAGCGAAAGCTCTTCGGCCAGTTCAAGAGAGGTCGCCATGACCTCCTTCGACACCTTGCCGAACGCGGCTTCGACCGACATGCCCGACTGCACGCAGATGAGCAGCATGTCGAGCGAATCGGGGAACGCCTGCTTGATCGCCTGCTGGCGCTTTTGCACCATATTCACGATGAAGACGTTGGGCAGATAGTAACCGATGACGCCCGCGATGACGGCGAAGAACACCTTGACCGGCGGCGGGTAGGACAACTCGGCTACCACGAACATGTAGAAGAGGGCGCCGAAGAAAACGATGAAGGGCATGGCGAGGCGGAAGAACATGTAGGTGACGAGTGGCGCCTGGCCGCGCAGGCCGGCCATCTTCAGCTTGGTCCGCACCTCTTCGGAGTCGAAATGCTTGCGCAGGTTGAGCTGATCAACGATCTGCTGCATGTAGCCCTTCGGGGCCTGGCGAAGGTTGGCACCGGGACGTTCGGCGGCCAGTTCAGCCATCCGCTGAGCCCGCATCTTGTCGCGCTCGGTGGCCATGACCTTCATGCGCTGGCTCATGCGGTCGCTCGACATGATCGGAATCGCGATCGTGATCACCGTTGCAAAGGCCGATACTGCCGCAAGCAGCGTGATGAGGAACTGCGGCCGCATGACTGTGTCGATGAATTCCATCATGGCGATTTCGACGTCCTTCGTCCGTGTCGAGAGGCGGCCCGCACGAGCCACCGGTGGAGTTCAAGTCAGTACTTGAAATTGATCATCTTCTGCATCACGAGCACGCCGCAACCCATCCAGAACAGGCCGACACCGATCATGAAGTGTCCCATCTTGGTCGTCAGCAGCGGCATGATATAGTCAGGCGACGACAAGTAGACCATGATCATCACGCCTGGCGGCAGAGAGGCGAGCACGGCAGCAGAAGCGGTGGCTTCAGCCGACAGCGCCTTCACCTTCATGGCCATGCGAATGCGCGAACGCAGCACTTCGGACAGGTTGCCGAGCGCTTCGGACAGGTTGCCGCCGGCCTGGGCTTGGATGCCGATAACGATCGTGAGAAAGCGGACTTCCGGCAGCGGCATGCGGTCGGCAAGTCGTTCGAGTGCTTCGCCGAGCGGAATGCCGACGCGTTGCTGTTCGACGACTTCCCTGAATTCGGAGGCAATCGGCTCGGGGCTTTCGCGGGCGACGATCTGAAGACATTCGTTGAGCGGCAGACCGGACTTCACACCACGGACCACAACGTCAAGCGAGTTGGCCATTTCAGCGAGGAACTTCTGCTGGCGCTTTTTGGTCAGCTTGCCCAGCATCCAGCGCGGCACGCCGAACATTCCAACGAATCCGGAAACCATCGCGGCTACGTGGGTCAGTAGCGAGCTTTCGAGAGACAGAACGACGGTCACCACACACACCGCACCAAAGACGGCGCTGGTAATCCAGAACGCCTGTGGCGTCATCTTGAGACCGGCGCGCTGCAGGCGCAGTCGAAGATTGATCTTCTCCTTCTGCTTCTGGCGGTCTTCGAGCTCCTTCAGCTTGTCGGAAACCTGCTTGCGCCGGTTCGCTGCATTATCGGCAGCGCTGCGCGAGGCTACCTTCACCTGGCGGTTCTCGGTCACGCTCGCCATGCGCTTCTCGGCGGACTTGTCGGCGCCGAATATCGGGTAGATCAGCGTGAAAATCAGTGCCGAAACGGCGATGGCGCCGAACAGGGGAAACAGAAGATCGGGACTAGCCATTGGCTTCACCTATTGGGTTGCCGTGTTCGTCGTAGACCTCGGAGGCGGACAGGGCCTCAGCGAGACGATCGGTCTCGCCGTAGTAGCTGGCCCGTTCCCACAATGCCGGACGCGAAATGCCGGTCGAGCGGTGGCGTCCGATCAGCTTGCCGTTCGCATCTTCGCCGGTGATCTCGTAGAGGATGAGGTTTTGCAGCGTCACGACTTCGCCTTCCATGCCCATCACCTCGGTGATGTGCGTGATCTTGCGGGTACCGTCGCGCAGACGGGATGCCTGAACGATGATGTCGACGGAGCCGACGATCATTTCGCGGATCGTCTTCACCGGAAGGGCGAAACCGCCCATCATGATCATCGATTCAAGACGTGAGATCGCTTCGCGCGGGGAGTTGGAGTGGAGCGTTCCCATCGAGCCGTCGTGGCCGGTGTTCATAGCCTGCAGAAGGTCGAAGGCCTCGGGGCCGCGGACTTCGCCGACGATGATGCGTTCGGGACGCATACGCAGACAGTTCTTGACGAGTGCGCGCATGGTGATCTCGCCCTCGCCTTCGAGGTTGGGCGGACGGGTTTCGAGGCGCACGACGTGGGGCTGCTGGAGCTGGAGTTCGGCGGAGTCTTCGCAGGTAATGATGCGCTCGTCGGAGTCGATCGAACCGGTCATACAGTTGAGAAGTGTCGTCTTGCCGGAACCCGTACCGCCGGAGATCAGGACGTTGCAGCGGACGCGGCCGATGATCTCCAGAATGGTCTTGGCTTCAGGCGTGATCGAGCCGAACTTGACGAGTTGCTCGAGCTTCAGCTTGTCCTTCTTGAACTTTCGAATCGTCAATGCGGCGCCGTCGATGGCCAGCGGCGGGGCGATGACGTTGACACGGGAACCGTCCGGCAGGCGCGCGTCGCATATCGGGCTCGATTCATCGACGCGTCGGCCGACCTGGCTCACGATCCGCTGGCAGATATTCATCAGCTGCGTATTGTCGGCAAAGCGCACGCCGGTCTTCTGGACCTTGCCGTTGACTTCGATAAAGGTCGTCGAGGCACCGTTGACCATGATGTCGGCGATGTCGTCGCGGGCCAGAAGCGGCTCCAGCGGACCGTAGCCGAGCACGTCGTTACAAATGTCTTCGAGCAGTTCCTCCTGCTCGGCAATCGACATGACGACGTTCTTGAGCTGGATGATCTCACTGACGATATCGCGGATCTCTTCGCGAGCGGCGACGGAGTCGAGCTTGGAAAGCTGCGTCAGGTCGATGGTGTCGATCAGTGCGTTGAAGACCGTCGTCTTGACGTCGTAATAGTCTTCCGAATGCGACCGCTGCTTTTCGGCCTCCGGCTTGGCAGCCGCCGGCGGTGCCTTGGCGGCCGGGGATGGCTGCGGCGCACTCTGGGCCGGCGAGGATGCCGAAGCTCCAGCTGCCGGTGCGGCGACCGGCTTGGGTGCCTTGGTCGCTACGCTCGAAGGATCGTTCGTGCGTTTGCCGAACATTGCTCGCTCACTCCTAGAAGTCTTGCCTCGGTATTCGTCTCTATTATGAGAGAGAGTCCCTAAACATTCGTTTCCAAATGCTTCTTATGGGGACTCAGAAGCCCGCCTGTTCGCTCGTTCGTGAAAGCGTCCGCAGGCGGGCTCCAGTTTGTCGTACGGCACCAGTGAGACGGGGATGAACCGTTGCGATTGCAGCCGCCAATGCCCGCCGTGGTTCACGCCCGCTTGAGTTTCAGTTTATCAAGGAAGCCCAATGCGGATTTCTTCTCCGGGCGGGCTTCCTGGCGGTGGGCGACGGTCATCGCGATATCGCGCAGGATGGACGCTGCCTTCGCCTTGGGATTCAACTCCTCGATCATCTGACCGTTGTTGGAGGCCTGGCCGAAGGTTTCCGCATCGAATTCGATTTCAGCGGTGACCTTGATGTCAAGCGCCTGCTCGAAGTCGCGCGCGGTGATCTCGGGCCGCTTGGGCATCTTCGTCATGTTGAGTACGAGATGCGGCCTGTTATCGTTCTTGCGGGTCTGTTTCAGCAGATCGATGATGTTCTTTGCGTTGCGCAGGTTGGCCAGATCAGGCACTGCCGTTATCACAACTTCGTCGGCCTGCAGCAGCAGGCGCTTCGACCAGGCGGTCCAGACATGCGGCAGGTCGAGTGTCACATATGGCACGTTCTGGCGGACGACATCGACGACCGTTTCGCAGGCGTCCACCTGAAGATCGTAGTCGCGCTCGAGGATAACCGGGGCGGCAAATATCGACAGGTGCTCGGAGCACTTGGTGAGAAGCCGGTCGAGTAGAACCTCGTCGAGTCGCTCGGGGCTCGAGAGCGCTTCGGCGATACCCTGGACGGGGTCCTGATTGAAGTCGAGACCGGTTGTTCCGAAAGCCAGATCGAGATCAGCGATGACGAGATCGGATTGCAGGACTTCGGAGAGGATCCAGGATGCGTTATGGCAGATGGTCGAGGAGCCGACCCCACCCTTGGCGCCGATGAAGGCATAAACCTTGCCGACAGGGTCCGACGTTGGATCGTTATAAAGATTGGAGATGCTCTCCATGAGATCGAGCGGGGCAATTGGCGCAATAAGGTACTCGCTGACGCCACGCTTCAGAAGTTCGCGATAAAGGATCACTTCGTTGATGTGACCGATGACGACAACCTTGGTGCCGGCATCGCAGTGCTCGGCGAGCATGTCGAGTTCGGCAAGAAGCTGTTCGCGAGTCGCCGAGCACTCGATCACGATCAAGTTCGGTGTCGGGCTCTCCTGATAATGGGCAACAGCAGCCGGCGTGCCGCCCATGTGGACCGAAACGTGCGTTTTCGACAAACGTCGATCCTCGGCAGCGGCCTGGACCGCCTGGGCCGAGCTTTCTGTTTCGCAGAAGGCCTGGATGGAGATACGCGGCACGGGGCGGGCGCGTTCGACGCTCCCGTCGCTGGCAGACTCGCCTCCGGCGGGGACCGTGGCAACCTGCCGGCCAGCCAAGGCGACGTCGTCATGCATGTTTGCGGCTTCGTTGGACATGATCATTCCTGCTCGAATTAATTGGCGCTCTTGACCTTGACTTTTTCTTCTTCGGTCTTCTTCGCCCCGGTCGTCTCACCCTTGATGTACTTGTTCCAGATAACGTCGCGGCGCTCGGATGAACGCGAGGTCATTCCGCGGGGCTGAATGAGATCGGAAGCATTGGCTACCTGGGCAGCAAAGTTGCGCTGAGTCGCGCAGCCAAGGTTTGGGTAGGGGAGGTTGGCCGGCTCTTGCGCGAGATTGGTCGGCCACATGCCGCAATCTGGCGCCTCAGCGACGTATTTCATGTAGGACAGGCGGATCGGTGGCTGGGGGTCACCGTCGCTGTGGTAGGCTTCGACGTTGATGTCACCTTCGCCGGCACCTTCGCTTTCCAGGAGTGCGCGCACTTCCTGGACGGCCTGCATGGCGGCAACCTCGTTAGGCGACCCGCTCGGCGCTTGGACGATGACCCGTCCGCCGCCGGAACTCTGGGCGCGGAAGTGCGCGTAGAAATCGACGATCTCAGCGCGCTGGCGCGGCGACAATCCGGAGGAACCCCGATTGATCCGCAACGGCAGAACCGTCGGTTCCTGGGACACCATGATGGGGTGGCGTTGTGACGGTTCGATCAGTGTCCAGCCCGCGACGCGGGAGCCTGGCTCGCTTCCGTGCATGCATCCACCCAGGGCGATTGCCGAGAGGGTTGCAGCCAGAACGAGCGAACCGCTGCGGAGTTCTCTTGCCTTGAAGTTCTTCATTGTCTTTCTCCTCGTCCGCTGCCGGCTCATTCAACGATGAAACCGTAGTCACCCTTCAGTCCCCCATCGGGGATGGCGGTGCCGCGGCCGTAGATGCGGTTCATGTGACCAAGGAAGTTCGCCTTCATGTCGGTTGCCTCAGCCAGACCGTCAGCCGGACGGGCCAGCTCCTTGGTCGAAGTCGGGCGAACCGCGAACGGCGTAACGATGACCACGAGTTCGGTTTCCTGGCGGATGAAGTCGCGCGAACGGAACAAAGTGCCGATGATCGGTACGTCCTTCAGACCGGGGAAGCCGTCGACGTTCTGACGGGTATCCTCGGAAATGAGACCGGCAATCGCTAACGAGCCGCCGGAGGGCAATTCGACAGTCGAATTGGCCCGGCGGGTCTTGATGGCAGGGATCTGGAGGCTGCCGATCTGAACCGCGCCCTGGTTGGAGAGCTCGGAGACTTCGGTTTCGATCTTCAGCGAGATGCGGCCCTCGGACATGACGTTCGGGGTGAACGCGACGCCGACACCGAATTCCTTGAAGATGACGCTGGTCTGGCCCTGGGAGTCGACAACGGGTATCGGGAACTCGCCACCTGCCAGGAACTTTGCCGTTTCACCGGAGACCGCTGTCAGGTTGGGCTCGGCAAGCGTCTTGATGAGACCGTTTCGCTCAAGGGCGCGCAAAGTGTAGGCGGCGCGCTGGTTGCCGGTGCCCCAGGAGCCCGCAATACCGGAGTTGCCAAATGGCAAGGTATCGTCGGAGCCACCGCTGCCGGCAAAGTTGTTGAAGAGCTGCAAAGGCTGCCCTGCGAGACCGGTTGCAAAGCCGGCCAACGGCAGGCCGCCAAGACCTTCACCGGTTGTCAGCGGCAGCGAGTTCTCGGTGAGAACGCCGGTGAGGAAGTTGCCAGAATTTATCTGCGCGCCGAGGTTGATGCCGAACTGCTTCAGGATCGAACGCTGGACTTCAGCCACGACGACACGGAGCATCACCTGCTCTTCGCCTTCGACCTGCAGGAGGTTGATGACGACGCTTTCGCCATCCGTCTTCTCGAATTTCTTGACGGCGGTGCCTTCTGCGTTATCTCCACCCTTGGTTTCGAACTCGACGGTGACGAACTGCTTGGCGATGTTCGAGGCACGGGCGGAATCGGCAGGAGCACGAACGCGGCCGGTCAGAACAACCGTCTGGTTGATCATTTCCACGCTGATCTTCCCGCCGGGGATGAGGCGATTGAGCATGGCTTCAAGGCCAGCGGTTTCGCGCTCCACGAAGAGTTCCAGCGTCGCAAACTGCTCGCCGTTATGGTCGAAGAAGAAGGCGTTCGCTTCACCGATGCGGCGGGCGAGCAGGAAGACCCTGTTCGAAGAGAGCACGACCGCGTCAACTGCCTGCGGGTTCGAAACCATCACGTCTCGAACATCGCGGGGAAATTCGACCAGGACGGACTTGCCAAGACCGATGCGAATGTTGCGAGTGTAGGGCAACGCACTGGTGTCCGGAATGCGGACCAGTGAGTTGTGGTTCATCGGTCCCCGCGATTCGGCAGATTCGTCGCCGCCGCGGTGGCTTTGTGCGTTGGCGCTGTCAGAACCCAAGCCGGCGAGGGCAAGGAAAAGCGTCAGAGTTGCGACCAGGGCCAAGCCCCAGACGTTGGAAGTCCTGTCATACATCGTTTTCAGCCTCTTCACGAGCTACACACAGGCGATCAGTTGACGCCGTACGCACGCGACTTGGCTCCATAACGCAAAACACTGACGGAGTTAGTCTCTTCACGATTGAGGGCATTACCGGTCTGGTTCTGCCCGTCGGTTTTCAAATCAGCGACCGAACGCAGCGACAGCGTGATCTCGCCCATTGAGTTGGCGAGTGCCAACAACTCTGCCTGACGCGGGGTCAGCTCGAGGGTCGCTGTCGTTGTGGAACCACTGGAATCGGCGGAGCGCTTGCCGCTGGTCGCCTCGATCTGCTGACCGATGGCGAGGACACGGACGTTCCGGAATAAGGTGTCGGCGACGAAATCCTCCTTGCCCGTGCGGTTACGAACGGACCGGATCAGGATTACGTCGACATGGTCGTTGGGTAGGATCAGACCGCCAACGGCGGTACGCGGCTCGATTCGTGTCGAAACGGCGCGGAAGCCGGAGGGGAGAATCGCTGCAACGACACCGCCCTGGCCTGCCTTGATCAGTTTGTGCACGGTGATCGGTTCACCGGCGATGATCGGCGAACGGGCGATCGAGCCTGCAAGTTCATGCATCTGGGAGGAGCGCGATTCGGTGATCATTCCCGGCTTGACGCCGTCGAGTGGCCACTTCTGCCAGGTGAAGTGATGCTCGGCGATAACCTCGCCAAGTCCGACGTCCTTGGCTGCCACCAGCACTTCAGTGGAATTGATCACCACCTGCTTGGTGATCGTTTCCTTCTTCTGGTTGACCATGCCGTTCATCATTGCAAATGCGGCGATGCCAGCAACCCCGGCAACCACAATTCCGATGACTTGTGCTCGTTTCATCGCGCAAAGGCCCCTCAATACCGGGCAGGACTCTCCTGCCAACTTCGGGGTTTACTCTGGTCGAGAAACGTCAATACCGGGTTAACCGCCGTCGGAAAGCGACGCGCCGGGCAACCAAGTCTTGAAGAGTGGCTTTTGGGCAACGCGGCGCCGAGCCTCCGCGCCAGCGGGCTAACCTGCTGGCGCGTCGAGTTTATCCGGCGATCAAGGCGTAGAGCTGGGTGGCGGGGAAGGTTAGCAAAGCGGCACTTGAAATCGCGACGCCGTAAGGGATGCCGGTCCCCTTGGTGTGCAGCCGCTGAGCCCAAGCAGGGCCGACGACGAAGACGTCGGGGACACGGCGATAAAGCAATACGACGATCGCAAGCGCGCCGCCAAACAGCGCCATATAGAAGAAGAAATCCGCAAGAGGCGTAATTCCGACCCAAAGGCTGGCAGCGGCGAGCAGTTTGGCATCGCCACCACCAAAAGTTCCGGTGGTGAAGAGGAGGAAGCCGATGAACAGAATGCCGGCGCCGGCTCCGAGGTGCATCAGAATCGTTTCGAGGGGGAGGCCGGCGATGAAGGCAAGCGGGAAGAACACCGCGACCAGGATGATCGAAAGCCGGTTGGGGATCGTCAACGTGAACAAATCGCTGAGCGCTGCAAGAATCATCACAGCGGGAAAAACCAAGAGCAGACCGTACGCCATCACAACACCAACCTCCGAACTCACCACACAACAACTTTCAGCGGATCATGATGCGTGCAGCCTAATTTATGCTTAATGCCCGCTGGCCATCGATGTGCCTTGACCTCTCCAGACTGGCAGGATCGGCAAGACCGGCTGGCTTGGCAAGACTGGCTGGCTTGGCAAGACCGGCTGGCTTGGCAAGACCGGCTGGCTTGGCAAGACCGGCTGGCTTGGCAAGACAAGCAGCGGCCCAAACTGCGAGCCGCTGAGAAGTAGTCATCGATTGTCGCGCGCAGCCGGCTTCAGAAGTAGCTGGCGACTTCGGCGAAGACCGCGTTCAGTGCCGGTGGCAGGAGCTGCAGTCCGGATATGATCCCGACGCCGACGATCGACGCGATGAATGCGTATTCGATCGCGGTAGCACCGTCTTCGTTTTTGCTGAATAGAAAACGCTTCTTCATACCCTGTCTCTCCACTCTCACCTTTTTATTCGGCTTTTCATAGCCGCCATCCAAGGTCTTTTGTATAAAAACATTAGCCCCTAATACACTAACAGACTGTAGCTCAATTTATTGTCCGAAGCTGAGTTTGTGAATTCGCCAAAGAATGGGTTAACGGGGGCCGACAGCATTTTTTGGCATATCGCGAAACACTCCTGGATCGGCGACAATGCGGGCTTCCTACCAAGGCCAGCTCCGCAGGCGACTTTAAAAGCAAGAAAGCCACCCGGGCGAACCGGGTGGCTTCCTTTCGTTCGCAATGCCTTTCGGATTGCGAGACCCTGACTCAGAGGAAACCGATGATTTCGGTGAACAGAGCGTTCAAGGCGTCGCGCAGGAAGCCGAGGCCGGTGATGATGCCAACGCCGACAACGGCAGCGATAAGGCCGTATTCAATTGCGGTAGCGCCCGACTCGTCTTTAGCGAAAGCGTGGATCTTCTGCATTGTAACTCTCCCAAGATGATGCAAGATTTGCTCGTGATGATTGCCCGACGCGTTGTTTGTTTGCGCCGTCGACAAGAACCAATCTAAGCCCCAGCAATTAATCTCCAGTTACACCCAATTATTGCAATGCGTTAATGCTGCACCTTGTAGTAAATAAAGGGTAACTCAAATCCATTAAATCGCATTTGGATATTGATACGGCAATCCGCCTCGCGCCCAGCCGAGCCTATATACCTATATTATTGGCGCAAATTCCCACCCGGCACGGATAATGCGTTCCAGCTCGACGCCGCAGCAAAAAAACAAACCGGGTGAGCAAATAGTTACCATTGCTGCTTCATTTTATGCAACCACCCCAAGGGAAATTGGTTTGACTGCTTCCGATACAATTGCTTTCTTACTTCCCCGACTTATTTCACCTGGGGGGGGCGTCGGTATTCTAAAACAGATATTCGATTCCGGGGGCAGGCCCGCAAAAGTCTGTGAACCCAGAACACCGACACCTGACGAAATCGATGTGCCGGGCTGACGCTTGGGAACCAAGCGCAACAGACGGAATAGCAGCCTGTCGGCTGGTGCAAGCGCCTTTAAAAGCAAGAAAGCCACCCGGACGAACCGGGTGGCTTCCTTTCGTTCGCAATGCCGTTTGGCTCGCGAGACCTTGACTCAGAGGAAACCGATGATTTCGGTGAACAGAGCGTTCAAGGAGTCGCGCAGGAAGCCGAGGCCGGTGATGATGCCGACGCCGACAACGGAAGCGATGAGGCCGTATTCGATTGCGGTTGCGCCCGACTCGTCTTTAGCGAATGCGTGGATCTTCTGCATGGTAACTCTCCCAATGTGATGCAAGATTTGCTCGTCATGATTGCCCGACGCGTTGTTTGTTTGCGCCGTCGACAAGAACCAATCTAAGCCCAAGGCATTAATCCCTAGTTACTTCCAAATATTTATAGGCGTTAATAGTGCACTTAAAAACAAATAAACTGTGTCCCAGCCACAATAACATCAAGTCAAACATGACTTCCTCAAGTTACCCGGCAATTTTTCCAAAATCTATACTTTGATCAATCTGATAAATCCTCGTTCGCGATGGATAATAGTTTGTTACTCGGCCCTGCGGCGGATAAAATGCAGACTGTATTGTAGCCGAGGCGATGCTGCCGGATTGGCGTTGTACTTCGGAAGTCTTGATCGAATCAGACATGATGTTCCTGGCGTCGACGACTTGATCGATCCGGCAGGGCGCGTGGGCGTGGCAACGCCCATATGAGCGCGGGCGAACGCACTGAACGTACCAACGCAGTGCAGGCGTTTGCACTTCGTTCATAATTTCCTGGCCTAATCGCGTGCGACACTCCCTGAAAGGAGAGACTTTCATGCTGAATTCGACATTCCGTCGCGCCCAAGGCCGTCGCGCCCAAGACCGTCGCGCCCAAGACCGTCGCGCACAAGGCCCACTTTCGATGATCCTGGCCGCAGCCCTCAGCGCGCTGGCCGGCGCGGCCTCGGCCAATGACCTGATCGTCCGTTACGATCAATCGCAGTTGCTGCGCCTGCCGCGGGCCATCAGCCAGGTCATCATCGGCAATCCTTCGATCGCCGACGCATCCGTGCAGGGAACCAACCTTATTGTTGTGACCGGCAAGACTTTCGGGGTCACCAACATCATCGCCCTCGACAAACAGGGCAACGTGATCCAGGACCAGCGCGTTATCGTTCAGCGAGACGACGTGCGGATGGTCAACCTGCACAAGGGCAGCCAGCGGCAGTCGTTTACCTGCGCCCCGCATTGCACTCCAACGATCACCATTGGCGACGACAAGGAGTTCTTCGAGACGATCTCGGGGCACGCACAACGCAAGACGCAGTTTTCCGCTAGCGAAAGCGATGCCGGCGGCGGCGGCGGCGGCCAGTAAAGAGTGTACTTGCCGTGTAGCCGTGGGCGGCGAAGGCAGGTCGTTACCTCCCTAAAAGAATTTAAGCAGGCGCTGCCAAGCGTCTGCTTTTCTTTATTCCGGCCCGATCGGTTCGCTTTCGTTGCATACTGCGACAGGTGTTAAGGCGCTGTTGTCCAAAACAGCAAGCTTCACATTCGAGAAAGATTTGATTCACGACAATCGCATTAGATTGACCACCTAACAAAGTCTCCAGGGATAAAGGCGGGTCAATCGTATGCGTTACCCAATGTCGCACCTCCGGATAAACCGGTCCGGCATCAAGTCGTCCAAGTTCTTCAGCTTCACATCTGATGCGCGTGGCACCACGGCCATCGAGTTCGGAATGGTTGCGCTGCCCTTCCTTATGTTTGCATTCGGCATCATGGGGACGGGCCTGCACTTCTTCACCCAGAATTCGCTTGAACACGCCGTGGAATCCACGGCGCGCAAGATCAGAACCGGCCAGGCACAGCAGTCGGGAACCACGATCAACGAGTTCAAACAGTTGCTCGTCAGTGAGGCCGGGTCGATGATCGATGCCTCAAAGCTTCAAGTCCACCTGCAGACCGGCGCCGAATGGACCGATGTCAGCCCGGTCGGCTGCACGGATAGTTCCGGGACGCAAACGACGGGAACAGGCAGCAGCGGTGACGCCATCGGCCAACATGCCGGCGGCGCCGGAGAAGTCGTCATGGTCACGGTTTGCTACGAGTGGGCTCTCGCGCAGTCGATGCCGTTCCTGCAGTACGGGAACATGGCCAACGGGTCGGCAATGATCCAGGCGTCGACGACGTTCAGAACAGAACCTTACGAATAAAAGCTCGGAGACGAATTCATCCAACCCTGGCATTCGTCCCGGCAGGGGGGGCAAACAGAGCCGGCATCCGAAACGATGTCGGGCTCCGGGGCAAGAATAGGACCTAGATTAGAGGCTGTCATGTCGTTGTCGTACTTCAAAAAAGCCTGCCGCCAGCTGGGCAACTCGCTCAAGCGGGCGATTCATAACCGTGATGGCATTGCTGCTGTCGAATTCGGCTACATCGCACCGGTGATGCTGTTGATGCTCGTCGGCTCCGTTGAGGCCAGCCGGGCGATCTCCATCGACCGGCGGTTCAGCTCCATCACTTCCATGGTCGGCGACCTCGTCTCGCGGGAACAGGAAATAGGCGTCAACAGCGCGGAGAACATCACCAAATTGACGGCGATCATGAAAGCCGTCGAACATGTGATGAAGCCGCACCCCTTCGATACGCTCGAGCTGGAGGTGATCCCGGTGATGGGCTTCGGGGACGGCACCGACACGAAGCTCTACGCGCCATCCTACAAATATTCGGGCGGCTCGGTCGCCACGGCCAGAGCGCGTTGTGAAGCCTACACGCTACCTGCCGGCCTTGTTGCGCCCGGCGGCAGTGTCATCGTGGTGGAAGCCAAGTACACCTACGTGCCGGCGACCTATGCGACCTGGCTGTTCGGCACGTCGCACGACTGGGAAGACAAGGCTACGCACAGCCCGCGTCACTCCTGCGTGGACTTCGAAGACAACAACTGCGTTGTGACCTGCTGATTGTCGGTCAGCGGTTCAACATTCAGCAGTTCGGCTCCTGACGCGAGGTGGGCCATGAGCCCGCCTCGCGTTTCGATTCCGCGCACGGTCTATGCCATTCCAAGAAATCAGTTATCTCCCAGCGCGCGCATCGCACGGGTTGCCCATACTGATCGCGGGCGATTATCGTTCGGGGATCAGAAGGATTAGGAATCCATGGCTACAGAATCTGGCGCGGCAATCGAACGATGAAGCGAAAAAAGCTATCGACGCGCCGGCCCAAGCATACCCAGGACGAGTTGCGAGAACTCATTGTCTCGGCCGCGACGGGGTTGATCGAAGAAGGGGGGCTCGTCACGCTTTCCGCGCGCGAGATTGCGCGGCGCATCGGGTATTCTGCAGGCACTCTCTATAACGTCTTCAAGGATCGCGACGAAATCGTCCTGTCGATCGAGTCGCGACTGCTCGATAGACTGGCCGAGCATCTCGATACGGTCAGCCTGGTGAGGGACCCGCGCGCAGACGTGATGGCGCTTGCCAACGCCTATCTTGCTTTCACGCACGCCAATCCGAATCTGTGGAAAATACTGTTCGAGCATAAACTCAGCGATTCCGCTGAAACCCCCGGCTGGTACCAGGGAAAAATCGATTCGCTACTGCTTCGGTTGGAAGGCGCACTGAAGCCGCTTTCGGATGGTGAGGGAGTGGATTTGGCTGCGGTCCGGGCACGGGTGCTGTGGGCGGGTGTCCACGGCATCACCTCGCTATCAGTTGCCGGCAAGCTGGCAATGGTTACGGACGAAGCCGCGCAACATCTCGTTCAGAACCTGGTGGCGACCTACCTCGACGGCATCGAAGACCGCGGCGACGACCCCAGGGAGGTGTCGCCACCACCAAAGGCGTCGCGGAAGCGGCGATAAGCAGCGGGTGGTGCGCAGCCAGCTATCTTGCGGCCGCCCCACCGGCAGCGGCAGGTTCCGGCGGCACGAGTTCCTGATGCGGCAAGCTTGTTTCGCCTTCTCGTGCGCCATCATGTCGTGCGCCATCATGTCGTGTGCCATCACTTCCTGAGCCATCATGGCTGCCGCTGCGATCCGGCAATGAGCCTGTGGTGATCGGGCTACTGGTCACTGTCGTCGGTTCGGCGACGGCTTGGCGCGGCACCGTCAGACCAAACCACCTGTTGTCGCTCGGAAGCAGGCGCTGATTGAGGCCGGACCACAATGATGGCGACGAAATCGCCTCGATGAACGGCGCCGGGGTCGGTCCAGCAAACAGCAATGCAGCCGTCACGATAGCGAGCGCTGCGCTCTTCGCGGGATACCTGGAGTCATAGACCTTCAGGGCGGTGCCAAACGATGCCTTGAGGCGGTTACCCATGAAGTCGACCGAATAGATCTCATCGAGGATGAGGTGTGTCAGGTAGCCGATGAACATGAAGCCGCCGCCGAGCCACGCAACTCCTTCGTGGAGCCGGAGAACGTAGTGGAAGAGGATTGCGGTCAACCCTGCCCAGAAAAGCCCCGCCAACAGCGAGTGCCAGACTCCGCGGTGGACCGATATGTAATAGAAGAACGAACTCAACCCGTAGCGCACCAGAACCAGCGATCCGAGCCAGAGGATCCAGAGTTCCACCAGGGAATACTTGTCCGCGTTCAGGAACAGAACGCAGAACGATGCAAAAACGCCGATGCCGGAAAACAGTATCGCGCTGGCGCGGCTGTCGCGCAGATCGACATCGGGCAGGACCGAACCGGCAACGCCTGCCAGTGTCACGGCCATGATGCTTTCGGGGGCGAGAATATCGGCACCGACCGTTAAGGTCGCGAGGGCGCCGGACACAACCGTTCCGACTGCGATGTGAGTGGCGTAGTTGGCCATGCGCGTCTCCTCGTGAGGATCACCGGGTGCTGCATGGTTCGTGTTCCATCTGATTCTGGGCCCCTGGGGGAAGTAACTTTTCCCGCAGAGGGCAATTAATACGGGGATGAATGGGGCATGCACGGTGCCGGGCAACGCGGGGAGCGACGGGCGGGTGGTAGTCTTGCGTGGGTCAGACGTTTGCCAATCGGCCGGCGAGATTTGCCAACAGCACTTCGAAGGGATCGGCACGCGAAGGCACCCCGCCGTTGATTGCTGGCACGGGCAGGAAAGGCTTGAGAGCGCGGGCGATATGGCGGCAAAGGCGCCGCCCGGTCACCGACCTGTGATCCCAGAATTCCTCGACCAATTCGTTGAGGCTCGAAATCAATTCCGCACCGTCGCCGTCGCCGATGCGGACGGCGCCCGGCCTGCCGGTGGAGCCGTTGGCAGCAAAGCTGCGTGCGGCGGCGTCGATCATGACGATGTCGGCGAAGTATTGGCCGGCGATTTCCTCGTAGCGTCGCAGGACGCGGTCACGATCGGCGGGCGACAGGGTATCCTTGTGCGTGACAACGAGCAGGCTGCGTTCGCGCAACCGGGCCGGCAGGCCGCTCACGGCGCGGCGCTCCGAATCGGTCCATGGCCGTGCAGCAACCGAGCACCACAAGAAAATGTCGGCTTCTTCCTGGAACGGGACGCTGCCATGACAACCCGGCGTGTCGAGGATCTCGAAGTCGACATTGCGCATACTGGGCAGGTCGACGTCGATGCGCTCCAGGCCTGAATAGAGAAAACGCGGCAGGGGCTCGTTGCCGGCCAATGTCGCCAGCGGAAGCCTGCCGGTGCCGGTGACGGCCGTTACCGACGGCACGACACCGTGCTTCAGACGCACCGGTACGGCCGTGTTGCCGATCACGGCCGAGGGAAGTACGTCAAGTCCGGCCAGCATGTTGGCCACCGACGTCTTGCCCGAATTGGTTTCGCCGGCAATAAGGACGACGGGGCTGCGGTGCAGTGAGCGTTGCAGGCGGTCAAGCGTGGCATCAAGCGTGTTGCGAACGTCGACGTGTCCAGGAGCCTCCACGCGCTTCAACTGCGAGCGCGCGTCGGCGATCAAGCCGTAGAGGATCTGCATGGCCTCGGTCATCGCGAGCTGAGCTCCGATCAGTTGGACCGTTTCGGTGATGCCGCGCGCAATTCGGTGATGATCTCCTCAAGGCGACCGCCGATCGTTGCCGATTCACCAAGGTGGGCCCGCAATTTGGCGATGTCGCTATTGCGACGCTCCAGAGAATCGGGTGCCGCAGTGGTGCCGACCTCGCTGGCCAGGCTGTCATAAGCAGTGCGCAGGTCCTCGCGGCGGCTGCGAAGCGCTTCGATGATCGAATTGCAGATGCCGAACGACCACTTCGTCATGTTGGTGCCATAGCCCATCAGGGCCATTTCCGCGTTACCGATCAATTCCTCGATGACCGCACCGAACTCGTCACAAATCAGTTCGTATACCTCTTCGCCGCGCTGCTCGGGAGACGGCGACCGTTTCAAGTAGGCCGACCACCATGGCAATTCGAGATCGAGAACGACCGCAGCCGACAGCGATGACAGGTTTGCCTGCGGCATCGGGAAGCCCCGGACATCCGGCTCGCGCGGCGGATTGGAGCCGGGAATGATCATCGCCATCAGTTGATGCAGCTCGGGCGAAACGCGGGCTTGCAGGTCGGCCAGCCGGTGGGCTGCATGGTTGAAACCGGCGGTAAAGATTTCCGCCAGCCGCCGGCGGAGCAGATCCGCCTCGCACCGCCATTCGCGCGGGCCGCGACCGCGGCGCAAGGTGTCGATCAGAACATGGCGTTCATCGGCTGCGTAGCGCCCGACTTCGTTGGTGAGGACCTGACGCAAGCGGGAGACTTCTTCGTAGACGATCTCGCGCATCTGCTCGTCGATCGATTTCGCAGACGTCTCGATGATCGCAGAAACCTCTCCCAACTGGCGCAGTTCGGCATCGAGGCGGGGAAGCTCGGCGCCGGCTTGCTGCGCGGTGGTGTGGGCGGTCAGCTGCATGTCGGTGAGTTGTGACAGTTCCCCCTGGATGGCGTTCTCGCTGGCGCGGGCCAACTCGGCAAAACACTGGGCCACCTGCCTGATGACGTGGCCGCTGCGGCTTTCCACCATGAGCTGGTCAATGGCCCGATAAACAGCAGGCACGCCGGAAGCAGCGAGGAGGGCATCCTTCAGATCGCTGCGATGGGGTCCGTCGGATTGTGCGGTTCGCACGAGATCCTCGCGCCGCATCAACCCGGTCTCGACGAAATAGGCAAGCGAGCGGCGGTCGAAAGGCTGCGAATATCCGCCTGAAGCCAGGGCCGCGTTTGCCCAGCGCGCCGAACCGGCGATCACGGGAATATTCGAATCCGGGAACTCCCGGGCGATGCGCTGTTCGACGAATTCGCGAACGTCGCGCTGGTCCTGAGAGATGTCGGTTAGATCGTCGATGCGGTTGATGAAGACGACGAAGCGATCCTTGTGCAAGCCGCGAAGTATCCGCAACAGCGCGACGTCGGCGTCCGAGAGCGGCTGGCGGGCGGTAAGGACGACGATATAAAGGTCGGCGCGTTCAAGGCTGCGCCGCGTCACCTCGTCCCGCAAGAGGAAGGGGTCGTTGGTGCCCGGCGTATCGATGATCGTCGAGGGGAAGGCAAATGGGCCATTCAGGCAATGGACATCGGCGGCGCGGGTAATGTCGGAGAAGCGTCCAACGTCGGACTGGGAGGCCGCAGAGTTCGCGGAGAGTTCGCCCGAACAGACATACCGCAACAGTACGCCGTCATCGAGTGCATCGTAGCTGTGCGACCGGCCCATCAACTCCTGCATCTGCGGGCCAAGCCGAGACGCGGCGCGGTGACGAAGCGAATTGATCTGCTGGCGAAGAAGTTCCGGTTCGAAGCCGGGCACGAGCCGCTCGGTCAGTTCGCGAAGCAATCCGCCGCCATCGGCCAACCGCCGCCATTCCTCATCGTTGAAGAAGTGGAAGACCGCCGCGGGGTCATCGGGGCCGCGCTGGCCGAAATGCAGATGGGTAACCGCAGTGGTCCACGGTGTGACATCCGTCGGCAGGAGGTCCGGCATCTGGACGCAGGCATTGATGAAGGAACTCTTGCCCGACTTGATCTGGCCAATGACGGCGATCCTGCAGACCTGGCGCTCAAGTAGGCGGCCGGCCTCCTCGACCAGCGACTTGCCCGAAGGCTCGACAACCTGGGCCAGCCGGGCCCCTAGTTGCAAGAGTTCGCGGCGCTTGGCGTCAAGGCCAGCGCCGATGCCACCGTTACGCCGGAAGTCATAACCTACGGCGGTTGCGGCTTCCCCGACGGGATCGGATCGTCCGTCGTCCAACAGAGCGGTATCCCCCATTACTCAGAGACCTTGTACTCGATACTCGGTCCCACCCCAGACCACGCTTGGGAGACGTTCCGCCAAAATTGGGGCGGAAATTCATCCTGATGGTCAAAGAATCCGCTTGCCGACCCGGCATGCGCGCTTTTGTCTTCAAAGGTTTAACACGCCGGTTTGCGATTGTGGCCGGCAAAATGAACGTCCGTCACTGGAGTTCAAGGCGCGCGCGCCGTTCCGAGGCGTGCGTTGCGCCCAACTCGGCCGCCCGCGCATACCAGCGAATTGCCTCCGCGACATCCGGTGCTGGAGGGCTATTCGTCTGAAACACCGCCACATAATTGGGATCATAGGTCGCCGCCAAGAGCATCGCGCCGCGTGCCGAGCCGGCATCGGCGGCGCGCTGGAAGAGAATTCGCGCCGCGCTCATGCTGCCGCTATCGATCTGCACCTCGCCATTGTCGACGTTGCGTTGGACAGCGGCCGGCAGGTCAGGTGCTTCCTGCGCGTCAGGGACAAGGACGCTTGCCACCCCCGGCATCGTCAGCACGAATTCCGTCGACTTACGCGCGGTCCCGTCAGGGCGGCGCAATTCGGCAGCGATGTTGATGCGATGGGCGAAACCGGTGGGAACCGTCAGTTTCAAATCGGCGAGGTCGGCGAGGTCGACGCGCCATGTGTCGGATGTCAATTCGGTCCCCGCCGAGAACTTCGATCCGCGCTTCAAGCCGGTAATGATGAGATGATGCCCGGACAGGTCACTTGGTGCGCCGAGGACTTGCAGGGGAAATGGAGCCGGCTCGTCGCCGGCAATCGGTACGACACCTGCGTGATGGATCGCGACTTCTCCCGGGCCCAGCTCTGGAACCGGGGGTGGTACTTCACGGGATGCGGCAGGGTCCGCAGCGGCGGGCTCTTCAGCGTTTCGGGCAGTGGGAGGAAGGTCTTGGGGGGCTTCGAAGACAGCAACGACCGGAGCCTTGGTCTGGGCGGAGGCACTCGGCGTTTCGCTTTCGGGAAGCGGGGACGCGGGGGCGGGCGCTCCGGTGGCGCCGGGTCCGATCACGGTCGTTGCGCCGAGGAATGCGATTGCGGCTTTTGCGGGCTGGATTTCCGAGGTTGTTCCCGGTTCCGAAGCCAGGGCCTGAGAAGGGGACAGCGCCGCGACCAGTTCGCGGGCCGAGGAAACCTCAGGCGCCGGCTGGGCAGGTCCGAGGCGCACTGCCTGTGCGCTCTGCGATCCTGAAGAATTCGCTGCCGCCGGAGTGGCTGCCAGTTCCAATTCCGTCGCGCTTTCGCTTTGTGCGATATCGCCGGACACTTCTGGAATGCCCACGAGTTTCGGGCGCGGCGGAGTGATTTGTCCCGACTGCGCCAGCAGCCTCGAAGCTGCGGCCGGCTCAGATTCCGCCTGACCAGAAGCGAATTGCCCGGGTTGCGTGGGGGAGGTCGTCGACGAATCCTGGTCAGTGCTTACCATTTCCGTCGGCGCCGCGGGCACCGCGGGCACCGCGGGGGCTTCGGCTGGCGTAGCGCCACTTGCGGCGCCTTCAGCAACGCCGGGGGCGGCCACCTGTGCAGCGCCGGGCGATATCGGCTTTGATGGCGCATCCGCGGCCGGTGGCGCGGCTTCCCGTGCGGGCGGTGCTGAGGCGCCGAGGCGGGCGGCGAAGCTATCTTGCGACGCTGGAACACTGGATATCACAGGTGCTTCAAATGCCAGCCGGCTCGAATCCAAATTCAGCCAATAGACCGTTCCTGCCGTGGCGAGCGCGGACACCACCGCGGCTGTGATCGAGGCGACTATGACCGTATGGAATGCGCCAGAATCGCTTCCGGATTTGATGGTGGCGGGAACGGGGTGTTTGACGATAACCGGGAATTCGGTCGGGCGAGCGCCCTGATCGCGCACAATCTTGTGGCCATCGCGCGATTTGAGTTGTAGCAGCGCGTCCGCCGGCGCGGCATCGTTGGCTGGCCGGTCGAGGATCGCGGGTTTGGCTTTGCGGGCGGTGCCGGCGGCCCTAGCGGCTGCGTCGGCGGACGCCGAAGCGCGCGTATCCGGATCGATTTTCTCAAGCCGTTTCAACAGCTTCTTCAGATCGCCGAGATCCGGTTCGTCAGCGTGTTTCACCGATGCCCCCAATGGCAACAAACGCGAGCGGCGCACCGGCGATGGCCGAACACTAGTGCTCCGACTCTGACATATGGTTCCCTGCCGGGAACCTGAATGTCAGCCCGGAACACTAGGCAACCATTTGATTGTGTTCTGGATTCACAAACATTTGACGACCTCCACCCGGGAATCAAACGTTTGCTCCAGAACACTAGGTGTGTAGCTGCTCCAGTCTCCGAGACGCCGGCCGGAAGACGCTGCAACTCTTCATGCGTTCGCCAACACCTTCGGTCCCCATCCGACACCATTGGGCTAATCATGGGATTTTGGCGGCGGTGCGACCGAGATCGCAAATTGCTGTTTTGGCCCGCAAATCCAACATCGTGACCGTCAACAGGCGTGCATTCGATCGTCACCGCTCGCCCCACAGATCGTACTCGTCGGCGTGCGCGATCGTTGCCGTGACGATATCGCCCGCGGAAAGTCCGGTGTCGCCGTTGAGGAAAACGCTGCCGTCTATCTCGGGGGCGTCCCATTTGGAGCGGCCCAGTGCACCCTCCTCGTCAACCTCGTCGATCAGCACGTCGACCGTCTGCCCGACCTTGCCGGCCAGGATGTCGCGGGAGACCTCCTGCTGGACCGCCATGAAGCGGTGCCAGCGCTCCTCCTTGACCTCTTCGGGCACGGCGCCGGGCAGGGCGTTCGCCACAGCGCCTTCGACGGGTTCGTACTTGAAGCAGCCGACGCGGTTCAGGCCGGCTTCGCGGAGCCAGTCGAGCAACATTTCGAAGTCAGCGTCGGTTTCGCCGGGGAAGCCGACAATGAAGGTCGAGCGCAGCGCCAGATCCGGGCACACCTGCCGCCAGGACTTGATGCGCTCCAGCGTTTTTTCCTGGTGGGCGGGGCGCCGCATGGCCTTCAACACCGCAGGAGAAGCGTGCTGGAAAGGTATATCCATGTAAGGCAGAATTTTACCCTCGGCCATCAGCGGGATGACTTCGTCGACATGCGGGTAGGGGTAGACGTAGTGCAGCCGGACCCAAGCGCCGAATTCGCCGAGTTCCTTGCAGAGGTCGAGGAACCGGGCGCGGACTTCGCGGTCCTTCCACCGGCTTGGCGCGTACTTGAGGTCGAGACCGTAGGCGGAGGTGTCCTGGCTGATAACGAGAAGTTCCTTGACGCCGGCCTTGACCAGGCGTTCGGCTTCACGGAGCACGTCGGAGGCCTGCCGGCTCGCAAGGTCACCGCGCAGGCCGGGGATGATGCAGAACGAGCAGCGGTTGTTGCAGCCCTCCGAGATTTTCAAATAGGCGTAGTGGCGCGGCGTCAGGCGCAGGCCTTCGGCAGGCACCAGGTCGACATAAGGGTCGTGCTGAGGCGGGACAGCTTCGTGTACGGCGTTGACGACCTGCTCGTACTGGTGGGGACCGGTTACGGCGAGCACGCCGGGATGCTCGGCGCGGATGCGCTGTTCCTCGACGCCAAGACACCCGGTGACGATGACGCGACCATTCTCGCTGAGGGCTTCGCCGATGGCGTCGAGGCTTTCCCGCTTCGCGGAGTCGATGAAGCCACAGGTGTTGACGACCACCACGTCAGCGCCGTCATAATCGGGCGAAATCTCGTAACCTTCTGAGCGCAACCGGGTGAGAATTCGCTCCGAGTCGACGAGTGCCTTGGGGCAGCCCAGCGATACAAAGCCGACGCGCGGCGCGGCACGGCGGATCAGCGGCGATTTCGATGCCTTTTCGGCTGGCGGCGCGTTCGCGGACATCAGAGCTTTCTGGGGGTCATGGGTGTTACCCGTGCAGATAGCATTCCGGCGCGGCAAGCGCCATGGGACAAGTGGCCAAAGCGGCTGATTTCTGCGGCTCGCGCAACGAATTGCGCAGGCAGCCCGTGAACTGCCGCGACCGGCGGCGAGCCGGTCAGGACGCGAAAGCCTGGCGGGCGGCACGCAGCGTGTTGGCATAGGCCGCGACGGTCAGCGAAATCGGCTGGGCGTAACCGCCGCCCAGGACACTCGCGACCGGCATGGAGTGCTTCCGGGCAAAGGCGAATACGCGCCGGTCGCGCTCATGCAGCCCTGCAAGTGACAGCGACAGCCGGCCGAGCCGGTCTTCATGAAGCGGATCGACGCCGGCATTATAGATCAGCAATCCGGGACGAAACCCGGCGATTGCGGCAAGCGCCTCGTCGAGAGTTTCAAGGTACACAGCATCGCCGGTTGCATCGGGTAATGGAAACGCCACGTCGGGAGGGACTTTCCTCGCCGGGAAATTCTTGCCGCCGTAAAGATCGACGGTGAGGACGCGCGGCTCGGCGGCCATGAGTGCGGCCGTGCCGTCGCCCTGGTGGACGTCGCAATCAAGGATGGCGATCCGCGCCACCGCCGCCTCGTCGAGCAGCACGCGCGAGACGACCGCCGCGTCGTTGAAGACGCAGTAGCCAGAGCCGAAGTCGCGGTGGGCATGATGCGTGCCGCCGGAGAGGTTCGAGGCAATTCCTGTTGCCAGAGCCGCGCGTGCCGCTGCCAGGCTGCCGCCGACGGAAACCAAAGAACGGGCGACAAGGGTATCGGAGAGCGGCAGTCCCAACTTGCGGACGGCACAACCATCCAAGGTCCGGTTGAGGACGGCGCCCACATAGGCCGGGCAGTGGACCCGGCGGAGATCCTCGACGCAAATCCGCGGGGCGGCGGCAAGCAACCCTTCCGGCACGATTTTCTCGCGCGCGACCGCCTCGCGAAGCAGCCGGTATTTCTCCGCGGGAAAGGTATGGCCCGGCGTCAGCGGTATGTCCCCAGTGTCGGGAAAGAAGACCTGCGCCATGGCGGCTACCTTCGCTGGAATGTCAGTCGCGGCAGACCGGCTCGGGGTCGCAGGAACACCCGCCGGGGCATTTCTTCACGGCCCGGTGGCAGCCGATCGCCGGAGAGCACGCGCCGGTATAGACGACGAGAACATTCTTCCTGCACGAACAGCCCTGCCGGCAGCTGTCCCGTATGGTGCGCGTCGCGCAGGTTCCGTTGAGCGGATCGCAGCGGCTTTCGCTGCGCTGATAGTATTCGCCGTTGCAGCTTCCCTGGCCGATGCCGGTCGAGCACCTTTGCCGGGATGTCTCCTGGGTCTGGCAGCGGCCTGCAACGCAGCGCGTCGTCGTGCGGATCAGCGTATCGCCGAGGCAGCGCGCGTTGCCGCCCAGCGCAAGGCTGCGCGTGCATTCGTAGTCGGATGTGCAGTTCTGCGCCGTGGCCAACTGCGGGACTGCGAACAAGACAAGCGCCGAGGCCAGTACGGCGAAAGCGAATGCCAGATGGCGGGCTGGGGCCGTAGCGGTTTTACGCATGAAATCGATGTCCGCAGTCGTTGCGGCCGGAATTGGCCATCAGAACCTTAACACACGGATCCAGCGCATCACGTCAAGCATGCTCATCGCGGCGGCGGCAACGTAGGTGAAGGCTGCGGCGCGCAAGATGTTTCTGGCGGCGCGCATGTCTTTTTCCTCAAGGTAGCCGCCTGCCTTCAGAACCGGCATGGCGCGGGAGAAGCTCGCGTCGAATTCGACGGGTAACGTCAGGGCGTGCATGAGAATGGTGAACGACAAGATGAGCATGCCGGCGGCCAACTGCAGGACCATCAGGAAGGGCGCCTTGGTGAAGATCATCATCACCGGGGCGAGCAGCATCACGCTCGAGCCGATCGTTTCGATCCATCGGGCCTGATGGGCCATCTGCGTGCGGCGGGCAAGCGGGCCATAGCCGGTTGCATCCTGCATGGCGTGGCCGACCTCGTGGGCGGCAATGACCACAGCCGAAAGCGAGCGGCCGTTCAAATGCTGGGGGAGAAGGCGAACGACCTTCGCCATCGGATCGTAATGATCGCCGTCCTTGGTTTCCTCGACCTTGACATGGCCGAGCCTCATCTCATCGAGCAGGTGGCGGGCGAACTCGCCGCCAGTCCCGGGAAAATCCGCCCGCTCGGCGGAATGAGCCTCGATGACGCGTTTCACCCAGAATTGGGGAAGCACCGCGAGGACCACGAGTAATCCCAGGAAAATGAGGATGATAGCCAAGTTTCAAGGTTCTCCAGAATGTGTCCGCAAGCAGGCCTTGCAGCCGCGCGCCTTTACAGAACTTTACAGTGCCGACAGGCCAGCGAAACAGCTTTCCTGCAAATTGGCTTCCGACGGGGCGCTTTCCCCCTGCGCCCTTAAGTCTACCCGCAATGCCTCGAACAAGGAGCCATTCAATGACACAGACAACCCCCGCCTCCGCACCGCAGTCCAAAAAGCGCCGTCCTTCGCGCACGCTGATCGCGGTTGGCGCCATCGGCGCCGTACTCGCTGCCGGAGCCGCAACCGCCGCCTTTTCGCAGGGCGGACTCTACAAGGGCATGCGCCATGCCGGCGTCGAAGCCGAAGGCATGGTGCAGCAGGCCCGCTTCCGGCATGGCCGACCAAAAACCGTCGAGGAAGCACAAGAGCGCGCCTCGCGGATGGCCAAGCACCTCGCCATCGAGATCGACGCCAATGGCGTACAGATGGATAAGCTCGTCGAGATCGCCAAGGGCGTCGCCGCCGATGTGTTCCCGATCCGCGAATCGATCAAGACGGTGCGCGAGGATGCCATCAATCTGCTTTCCGGCGATACGGTCGACCGGGCCAAGCTCGAAACCATGCGTACCGAGCAGTTCGCCAAGATCGAGGACGTCAGCAAGCGCTTGACCATCGCTTTGGCCGATGCCGCCGAAGTGCTCAACCCCGAGCAGCGCGTCAAGCTTGCCGAACGCGTCAAGGAATGGCGCGGTCGTGGAGGACGCGGTCATGGCTGGGGCGGACGCAAGCATGAAGGCCGCGGGCATCACGGCGGCTGGGGAAAACATCGCCGCGGCAGGGATGAGTGAGCCCAATGCGTAAACCCGGCATGACGCCGGGCATGCAAATAAGCTAATGTTCCGGCCCCGACACTTGGTTCCCCTTGCAGCACGCTATCGACCAAGTGTCGGAGCCTCAAGGAACACGAGCAAAACTTAAGATTCTCGTGTAGCTTTTGCACCAAACGTTTGGCATCGAGCCAAGCCGCAAGTGGGGACCGAACGTCAGGTGCGCTACACTAGTGTTCCGGCCCCGACACTTGGTTCCCCTTGCAGCACGCTATCGACCAAGTGTCGGAGCCTCAAGGAACACGAGCAAAACTATGATTCTCGTGTAGCTTTTGCACCAAACGTTTGGCATCGAGCCAAGCCGCAAGTGGGGACCAAACGTCAGGTGCGCTACACTCGTGCTCCGACTCTGACATATGGTTCGCTGCCGGGAACCTGAATGTCAGCCCGGAACACTAGGCAACCTATTGATTGTGTTCTGGATTCACAAACATTTGACGACCTCCACCCGGGAATCAAATGTTTGATCCAGAACACTAGCGTGACAAACTGGCCGGGGACGTCGCTTCCCGGCCCGTCATTGCGGCAACATGGACGAAGCCAGACGGCCACCGGAGCCAACAGACTTGGTGCAACACCTCCTTCTCATCGAAGACGACGAGCGGCTGGCGCGGATGATCTGCGACTACCTCGAAGGCGCGGGATATCGATTGCGTCACGCCAACACGGGTGCAGAAGGTCTTGCGTTGCAGCGCGAACAACCCTTCGACGCGATCATCCTGGACCTCATGCTGCCGGACATGGACGGGCTCGACGTGTGCCGCTCGGTGAGGGCGGAGGCGCGGACGCCGATCCTGATGCTGACGGCGCGCGGGGAAGCGATGGACCGCATTCTCGGACTGGAAATGGGAGCCGACGACTACCTGCCCAAACCATTCGAGCCGCGTGAACTGCTGGCGCGGCTCAAGGCTATCCTGCGGCGCGCGGGCGGGAACAGCCCCGTTGGGGACAGCGACGTCCTGCGGTTCGGGCGGCTCGAAATCGACCGCGGCGCGCGCGAAGCGCGCCTTGACGGTGAAGCCTGCCAGCTGACCGGCCACCAATTCGAGATGCTTCGCGCACTGGCCGAGCATCCCGGCCGCGTCCTTACCCGCGAGCAGATCATGGACCTGGTGCGTGGCGAAAACCTCGAAGCTTTCGACCGCTCGATCGACGTGCATATTTCGCGCATCCGGCAAGCCATCGAAGACAACCCCAAGGAGCCGCGCCGCATCATCACTGTGCGCGGTGCAGGCTATGTCTTCGCCAAGGCGCAGGAATGAGGGACCGAGATGCTTTATCGGCTTTCGACGCAGATATATCTGACGATCATTCTGACGCTGGTTGCCGTGGTCGTCGTTGCCGGCGGGATCTGGCGGCAGTCCGGCGGGGAACGGCGGTTCGAGCATGCCATCGAAGTCGCCGGAGAGCTGCTCGCGAACGGACTTCCCGCGGCGTCGGCACCGATTTTTGAGCAGCGCGATGCGGCTCTCGATCTGGCCAAGCGTCTGCGGCTCGATCTTGCGCTCTATGATTCCAACGGCGTGGAAATCGCCCATTTCGGACGCCCATTGCCAACGCCGCGCCAACACGACCGCGAGCGTGTCGGCGACGAATACGAAGGTGGTTTCGTCCGCGGTCCCGACGGTCCGGCATGGGCGGTGCCGCTTCCCGACGGGCGCCTGATCGTCGCCAGCACGCACAGGCGGCATCCACCGCCGCGACCGGTCCGCGTGATGGTTTTTCTCGGCGCAGCGGCGCTGATCGTCGGGCTGTGCGCGTGGCCGGTGGTGCGCGGACTGACGCGGCGAATCGAGCGCTTGCAGGAAGGGGTCGAGCGCTTCGGATCGGGAGATTTTTCCGCCCGCGTCGACGTCAGCGGGCGTGACGAGGTGGCGAAACTTGCGCGCAGTTTCAACGCGTCGGCCGAGCGCATCGAATCCCTCATAGGCGCAAACAAACTGCTTCTTGCAAATGCCAGTCATGAATTGCGTACCCCGTTAGCGCGGGTGCGCATGGGGCTCGAACTGATGCAGTCCGATCCGGGACCGGATCGGCGCGCGGCTCTCGAAGCCGACATCGGCGAAATCGACGACATGATCGAGGAGATCCTGCTGCTCAGCCGGCTCGACGCTATCGGCGGGCTCGATGAACGCTGCGACGTCGACCTGCTGGCACTCGCCGCGGAGGAGGCCTCGCGCTATCCGGGCACCGATGTATCGGGTGAGGCGGTGACGCTCAGCGGGGATGCGCGCCTGCTGCGGCGGCTGGTCCGCAACCTGATCGAAAATGCAATCAAGCACGGCGCGGCGCCGGTGGCAGTTTCGGTAGGGCGAGACGGCGGACAGACCGTGCTGCGTGTTTCGGACAATGGCCCGGGAGTCAGCTCAGATATCGCAGAGCAGGTTTTCGAACCGTTTCACCGCGGCCCATTGCGCGGCAAAACCGGCGGCAGCGGCCTCGGGCTGGCGCTGGTGCGCTCGATTGCGGAGCGCCACGATGGTAGCGTGCGTTTCGAAGCACGCGGGGGCGGCGATGGGCGGCTCAATCAGGTGGTGGTGCGGCTCGGATGCGGTGCGACTACCGGCAGCGAGGAAACGCCCTGCCGTGCGTAGGGCCTATTTGTGAAGTCGCAATAGGTTGTTCCCGGTCAGGGCGCGGCCGCCGATGGGTGGTTTCGTGCCGAGATATGCAAATGGAATTCGTTTTTTATTTTGCCTATGGCTCAAACATGCTGGCGGAACGGTTGCAGCGTCGCTGCCGGTCCGCCGTTGTTCATGGTGTCGCGGTGGCGGACGACTACGCGCTGGCATTCTCCAAGATCGGACAGGACGATTCCGGCAAGGCGACGCTCGTTGCGGCAGCCGGGGTGCGCACCCATGGAGTCGTGTTCCGTATATCCATCGATGATCTCGCGCTCCTCGACCGGTTCGAGGGACGCGGCAGGGGCTATGAGCGTTGGGATGATTTCTCTGTCCGCTGCGCCAGTGACGGCGGAAAACTCTGCAAGGCCGCAACGTACATTGCCTCGACACCGTATTTGGATGACAAGCTGCGGCCTTTCGACTGGTACCTCGATCTCGTTATTCATGGAGCACGCCAGCACGGCTTGCCGCCGGCCCACATCGAGGCGATCACACGGACGCAGGCGGTGATCGACCCCGACCCGGGAAGACAGCAACGCCTGGAAGCACTCGAGATACTCGATCTGGTATCTGCCAGCGGCGGCATGCTTTCCGGGACGGGTCCCGATCGCAGGCGAGGACCGTAAGCTGAGGCAGAACTATTTCAGCGATACCTAGTGTTCCGACTCTGACATATGGTTCCCTGCCGGGAACCTGAATGTCAGCCCGGAACACTCAGCCCGGAACACTGGCAGCCCGGAATACTGGCAGCCCGGAATACTGGCAGCCCGGAATACTGGCAGCCCGGAACACTTGGCAACCTTCTGATTGTGTTCTGGATTCACAAACATTTGACGACCTCAACCCGGGAATCAAATGTTTGATCCAGAACACTAGAAATTGTCGAAAGCCGCCGGGAAGGTCTGTTGGTCGATCGACCGGGCGCCATAGGCCAGACCGATGGCATGGCAACGATTGAGGTTTGCCTGTTCGGCAAGATCCATCTGCTTCAACTTGTTTATCACCCGGCTCGAATAGGCAAACTCCTCGCCAAGGGTTGTTCGCAACCAGTCCGGTTCAAGGCGGACATTGGCGCGGTGATAGGTCAGCAGCGGCTCGTCGACGATGCGCAGGCCTTGCATATCCTCGAGGGCGCGGTTGATATACTGGCCCTTCGCCGACTCGGAAATCGACTGCATGAAGACGACGCTGGCGGTTTCGGCATCGCTGATGATCCCGCGAAGCGCGTGGATGGCCTTGCCGACCGCCCATTGCTTGCGGAAATTCTTGACGTCCTGCCGGTCGCGCCACATTCCGGTGCCGAGCGACAGCATGAAGAGGTTGTCGGCGCCGGTCGACCACTCAAAGCCATAGGGCGATGCATGACATCGCTGGCCCGAGCGAGCGTGACGCCGAAGCGTCGTCATGATGAAAAGCTCACTACTGGGATTGTTGCATGGGCTGGCGCCGCCATCGAAGAACAGCCCCCTCTCCTCGGGTGAGATATCGATGTCGACGGCATCCAGGTAATAGGGTGCCGACGCACTTGCCTGGGCGACCTTGCGAAGGGCGTAGCTGCGGCCCGCGTAGAATTTCGCCTCGTCGGGTCGTGCTGCCCAGTAGTCCTTCCAAGGTTCCGAGGTGGAGTCCCAGAACTTGTGCCGTGGGTTGTTGGAGAGCATCCAGACACTGCCGGTATCGATCCGCTTGGTGGCGATTGCCAGTCCGGTGCGCAGAAGAGTCGTATCCATCGTCGGCTCGTGAGGCTTGACGCGGTTTGCCGCCAACACCTCCGCGAAGGCATGTCGCATCACCGCGTCGAACCCCTTGGGATCGAATTTCGAGCGGATACCCGGTATCCAGCTGCTGCCGCGGAAAATTCTCGGGCACATGTCGAAATAGAGCCTGGTGATTTCGTCGACGGTTTCGCCGAGCGCCAGCAGCGTCGCCATCAACGCACCGGTCGAGGTGCCGCCGATCAAATCGAAATAGTCGCTCAGCCGGAATTCGTCGCCCCTGCCGCTTCGCTCTTTCAATGTGTCTTCGACATGTTTCAACATGCCGAGCGTAATCAGGCCGCGGACCCCGCCGCCGTCCAACGACAAGACCCGCTTGGGCTCCTTCAGAAATAAATGCTCCTGCAATGACTTCGGCATCATTCGGGCCTTCCCGTTCGCATCAAAATCGCAAAAGACTATATGAAGCGATCGGCGCGCGAGAAGCAACGCGGTTCGAAGGGCAGCACGGAATAGGGGCCGGGTCGCAGCGGAATGGCAACGGTCCCGCCAGTAGGGCGCCCATCAGACCAAGCGACCCGGCCGTGGTCCCGGTGCATGATTCGGGTTAGCCTTCACACCTTTGCCACCGTGCAATGTTAGGCGTTTCGGCGAATTCGGCATGCCCGGCTGAATGCGTCAAACCGCACCGGCCCTCAGTCAGGAACCCAGCAGATGGCAGCGCAGGAAATCGACCCCAGGATCTATGAACTCTACGACGAGTATTGCCACAGCGAAATGCCACGTCGCGAATTCCTGAAGCGGGCTGCTGCGATCGTCGTCGCCAGCGGCTCGGGGCTGGCGATGGCGCAGGCGCTGCTGCCGCAATACGCCAACGCGCAAACGATCTCGTTCACGGACGAGCGGATCAAGGCCCGGTACGTCACGTATCCTTCGCCGGGCGGGAATGCCCCGGAAATGCGCGGTTATCTCGTTCAGCCTGCGGGTGCGGGACCGTTTCCATCGGTCATCGTCATCCACGAAAACCGCGGCCTCAATCCGTACATCGAGGATGTCGCGCGGCGCGCCGCGGTCGAAGGCTTTATCGCATTGGCGCCCGACGCGTTGACTGCTGCCGGCGGTTATCCCGGCAACGACGACGACGGGAAGGTGATGCAAAAGCAGCTCGATGGCGAGAAGATCTTCGTCGACATGCTGACAAGCGCGAATTTCGTCAAGGGCCACGAGAAATCAAACGGCAAGCTCGGGGCGACCGGGTTCTGCTTCGGAGGCGGGGTGACGAACCGGCTGGCGGTGGAGTTGGGCGAAGACTTAAAGGCGGCAGCACCCTTTTATGGGCGTGCTCCCGACATCGCAGGTGTTGGGCGGATCAAGGCCAAGCTCGTTATTCATTACGCCGACGACGATCCGCGCGTCAACGCCACGCGTGCGGACTACGAAGCAGCACTGAAGGCTGCGGGCGCCGAATTCGAAATGCATTCCTATCCAGGCACCAAGCACGGCTTCCACAACAACTCGACGCCGCGCTACGACGAGGCGGCCGCGAAGCTCGCCTGGGAGCGTACGATCGCTCTGTTCAAGGAGACACTGAGTTAGCGTGCCGTTCGGCAGAGCTGCTGAAAGGTCAAATGATCAGAATGTCGATCGAGCCATCGGGAAATACATTCTCGTTCAGGGCCAGACCGCTGCTTATCTTAGTCCGCAGTGTGTAATCCTGGTCGGCAGGAATTGAAATCGCCGCAGCGGCGGGTTCGCTTCTTGTCGCAACATCGTAGTCGATGCCGACTTCCAAGTAAGCCTGAATTAGCTCATCAGGCGTCGCCGGATCAGTGCCTTCATCGTAAGTGAACGTAAAATTCGTTTGGCTGGTGCCGACTATCGGGCTGGCAATTATATCTCCAGGCGGATCGAATTGGATGATGGAAACGTTGACGTTGACGTGGCCCTGGTCCTGTTCGGCGGTCCCGTCTGCGTTGATATCGCCGGAGAGTGGTTCAATTAGATCAAGCAGCTTTTGAAATGTCTCCTGCGTAATTTCTCCATTCGCGAATGACTCGTCAAAAAAGAGTGCAGCTTGTTCAACCGTTCCCTCGAAGCCCAACCTGTTGCCTGACGTGTGCGGCCCAATTCCAACGGGCAGATCATCGGACTGCTCGACATTGCTGTCCAGGATGCGCACGAGTTCGCTTTGCAACCGCCCCCAGTTCGACCACTCGAATGTCCCCAATGTGCGCAGCTGCGATGCACCGTCATCATCGGTAAAAATGCCGAAAATTTCTACCGTACTCGATCCGCTCGCGCCACTAACGCTGAAGCTGGATACCAGCACTTTCTGGAGCTTGTATTCGACGTAGCTCTCACCATCATCGAACGACTCCCGGTAGACGAACGTGGCGCCGGCATAATCGTTGATTACGGCGGCGACGATTGCACGACCGAGACCGGGGGCCAATGCGCCGTCGAGCTCCACTTCGAAAGTCGTCGAAGCCGATGTTGCGACAACGTCCACATCGAACGTCGTCGGACCGGTAAGACCGACACCTTGCGAAACGCCAAAGCTCCAAGAAAGGATTTCAATTTCGCCACGCTTATTGCCATGCATAACTTGACACCTGAGGAAACCGAGAAATTGATTTTGCACTGCGTGCGCTTCACATGCACATCGAAGATTCCGATATGCCGGTTGCTGCCGAGACTATGTCGTTAATACTGGATTTCCATGGCCGAATAGTCCAGCATCAATTCGCTCAGTGGAGGTCGTTTGCGCGGCTTGATTGCGGCTCGGGGATCGCTCTCGGATGGCGAAATGCGGCTTGAACTCGAAGGGTTCAAAGTCGAGATTGCACCGCGACCGCAACGGTTCGACCACCGCGTTTTTTTTCAAGTCGTTTCACTATTCGCCCAGCGCGCGCTTTCTGGCCAGCATGCGGTCGCGGTCGGTGACGTGGATGAGGCCGGCGATCTGGCGGATCAGCTGATCCTCGTGCGGATCGAGAGTGCCGTCGGCGTAGGCAACCGACCACAACATCTCGATGATCTCGACCTTTTCCTGCGCACTCAAGTTCGTGTTTATTTCGTGGGTGAGCGGAAAATAATGTGCGCTTTGCGCCATCCGCTCGTCAGCAGCAGTGATGAGCGTCGCGGCTTCTTCGCCAGTCAGTTCAAATCGTCGTGTCAGGAGGTTGGTAATCGTCTGGCGTTCGGCCTCACCGAACTGCTGATCCATCCGGGCCGCCTCGACCAGGAGGGCGGCGACCTCGGCACGATGATCGCTGCTGGCGGCGCGGGATACGTGCCGCTCCTTACCGGTTACGAGTTTGAGCAGTTGATCGAACATATCCTTGAGTTGCCCTCCCTGGTTCTACTGGTGGCTGGCTCAGGCGGGGCAAGCCGACGATCCACTTCAAACTCACACCGATGCGAACGGCAGGGCGCGTACGCGCTTGCCGGTGAGCTTCGCCCAGGCGTTGGCAACCGCCGGCCCGATCGGCGGAACGCCAGGTTCGCCGACGCCGGTGGGGGCTTCGGCGGACTTGACAATCGTCACCTCGACCTCGGGCATCTCGTTGATGCGCAGCGAGCGGTAGGTGTCGAAGTTGGACTGGACGACGCGGCCCTTGTCGAGCGTCAGGCCGGCATAAAGGATGTGGCCAAGGCCGTAGCCGACGCCGCCTTCCATCTGCGCGCGGATGATGTCGGGGTTGACGGCGACCCCGCAGTCGACCGCGACCCAGACCTTGTGTACGCGCGGCACGGCCTCCTCCTCGCCGGTCGAGACTTCGGCGATTTCGGCAACGTAGGTGTTGAACGACTTATGCACCGCGATGCCGCGGGCGCGGCCTTCAGGCACGCTGGCACCCCAGTCGGCCAATTCGGCGACCGCTTTCAGGACGCCCGTGTAGCGAGGATGCCTGTCGCCCAAGAGCGCTAGGCGTGCCTGCAACGGATCCTTGCCGGCAATCGCCAGCAATTCGTCAAGGAACGTTTCGGTCGAATACGCCGTGTGGGTATGTCCGACGGAACGCCACCACAGCGGCGGTATGGCGAGCTTCTTCTTGTGCACCGACACGCGAAGGTTCGGAATCGCGTAGGGGAGATCCCGGGCTCCCTCGATCATCGTCGGATCGATGCCGTCCTTCATCATGGCTTCGAAGGGCGTGCCCTCCATGATCGACTGACCGACAAGGACGTGGTCCCAGGCGGCAATGTTGCCGTCAGCGTCGATCGAGCCCTTGAGCCGGTGGACGTTCATGGGGCGATAGAAGCCGCCATGGATATCGTCCTCGCGGGTGAAGACCACCTTCACCGGGCGTTTGCGGCCGATGGCATCGACGGCGGTGGCGGCTTCGGAGGCGACATCGCAGATCGGCGTTGCACGGCGGCCGAAACTTCCACCGGCGAACAGCGTATGAAGCGAAACTTCTTCGGGACGCAATTTCAGGATCTGCGCGACTGTGCCCTGGTCGAGGGTCTGCATTTGCGAACCGGCCCAAACGCGGGCGCTCGATTGGTCCGCCTCGATGAGGCAATCGAGCGGCTCCATCGGGGCGTGAGCGAGGTAGGGGAAGACGTACTCGGCTTCGATGGTCTTGCCGCCGGCGCCCAGCGCCTTTTCGGCATCGCCTGCCTCATCGACGACCTTGCCGACGGTCGCTGCGGTCTTCGAATAATCAGCGACGATTTCAGGAGTCGAGCGGGTTTCGGCGCCAGTTTCATCCCATTCGACTTGAAGCGCATCGCGGCCCTTCAAGGCGGCCCAGTAGTTTTCCGCATAGACCGCGACACCGCGCGGCAACATCTTGACGTCGACGACACCCTTCACTTTGCGGGTCTCGGTATCGTCGAAGCTGTTGGCCTTGGCGCCGAACAACGGCGGGCGGCGCAGGAGGACGGTGAGCATGCCCGGGCGAATCGCGTCCATGGTGAACTCGGCCTTGCCGGTCGACTTGGCGCCACTGTCGAGCTTGGGGAGTTTGGTGCCGATCAGGACGAATTCCTTCGGGTCCTTGAGGAATGGTTCCGAAGGCGGGGTCAGCTTGGCGGCGGCCTCGGCGAATTCACCAAACGCACCGGTCTTGCCGGAAGGCTGGTGCGCGATGACGCCCTTCGAAACCGTGATGTCGTCGGCAGTGACACCCCAGGCGGCGGCGGCGGCTTCGACCAGCATGTGGCGGGCGGCGGCGCCGGCCTTGCGCATCTGCTCATAGGAGTTGGCAATCGCGTTGGAGCCGCCGGTTCCCTGAATGCCGAACTGGAGATTCTTATAAAGGGCGGCATCGGCGGGGGCGGCCGCGGCACGCATCTGCGACCAGTCCGCGTCGAGTTCCTCGGCAACCAGCGTCGTCAGGCCGGTGAAGGGGCCCTGGCCGAATTCGATATGCTTGATGAGCACGGTGACGGTCGAATCCGGGGCGATCCGCACAAACGCATTGGGGGCGAACGTGCCTTTATCGCCGTCGCCCTTCATGGCGGCGCCGGCACCAGATTCGGCCTTGGCGGAAACCGGCAGTTGCAGGCCGAGGACGAGTCCGGCTCCTACTCCGCCGATACTTTTCAAGACGAAGCGGCGGCTCGGTTGTGGCGAAGTGGACGGGGTTGCATATTTGTCGAACAGGAATTGCATGGGGGGCGCTCCGGGTCAGCCTTTGAGGGTCGAGGCGGCGGTATGAATCGCCTTGCGGATGCGAACGTAGGTGGCGCAACGGCAGATGTTGCCGGTCATGCCTGCGTCGATGTCGGCGTCGGTGGGCGCTGGGATCTGGCGCAGCAGGGCGACGGCGCTCATGATCTGGCCGGACTGGCAGTAGCCGCATTGGGGAACGTCGTGGGCGATCCATGCGTCCTGGATGGCCTTGGCTTCGGGGCCGGAAACCGCCTCGATGGTGACGATGTCGCTGCCGGCGGCGGCCTCGACCGGGGTGACGCAGGAGCGTTGCGGCTGGCCGTCGACGTGGACGGTGCAAGCGCCGCACTGGGCGACACCGCAGCCGAACTTGGTGCCGGTCAAGCCCAATTCTTCGCGCAGCACCCAGAGCAGGGGTCTATCGGGGTCGACGTCGACCTGATGCTCTTTGCCGTTCACTTGAAGTGCGAATTTCGCCATTGCGGACCTCCGGGCGTGGGGGATCAGGGACTGTGTGGCCGTCGTCGACCACAATCGTGGCATAACGGTGTAACGCGGTTAAGGCGAAATGGCTCCGCTCACGGGAACTTTAGTTGCCGGACGGACAGCATGGTGCACGGGGAGCGTGTCCCTAAGAACCGAACATTCAACTCCTGTCGCGCCATGGATCCCGGGGACTACCCCCGGGTTGACACTGGGAGGCTCGACCCAGCGGGCAATGACTTGGGCTAAACTTAACGCACCCTACCAACTCACTTGTCCTCCTGCTCACCCCGCGTTGACCGTCTTGATGTCGATGAACTCGATTTCGGGGTGGCGGTCGCGGGTGGTGGAGAGGTTGTAGATCGACGGCGCGAGATAGACGTAATCGCCGTCGAGGTCCTTGGCGATGTTGGCGCGGTAGCGGTCGGTGAATTTCTTCAGGGCCTTTTCATCCTCGCATCTGATCCAACGCACCGTGTCGCAGGGCGCCGGATCGTAGGCGGCATCGAGGCCGTATTCGTGCGTCAGGCGGTCGACGAGCACGTCGAGCTGGAGTGCGCCGATGACGCCGACGATCGGCTGGGTGCCATCGACGGGATTGAAGAGCTGCACGACGCCTTCTTCGGCCATCTCCTGGAGTGCGTCTTTCAGCTTCTTCGCCTTGATCGCATCCTCGAGGCGGACGCGGCGGAGGATCTCGGGAGCGAAGTTGGGAATACCGAGGAAGGTGATGTCCTCGCCTTCGGTCAGCGCGTCGCCGATGCGCAGGAGGCCGCGGTTGGGGATGCCGACGACGTCACCGGCGTAGGCTTCCTCGGCCAGAGAACGATCCTGCGCAAAAAAGAACTGCGGCGCGCTCAGCGCCATGGTCTTGCCGGTGCGCGGAACCTTGACCTTCATGCCGCGCGTCAGCTTGCCCGAACACACGCGCATGAAGGCGATGCGGTCGCGGTGGTTGGGGTCCATGTTCGCCTGAATCTTGAAGACGATGCCGGTCATCTTCTGTTCCATCGCCTCGACGATGCGGGTCGAGGCCTTCTGCGCGCGCGGCGGCGGGGCATGGGCGACAAGCGCATCGAGCAGATCGCGGACGCCGAAGTTCTTCAAGGCGCTGCCGAAGAAGACCGGCGAAAGCGTGCCCTGGCGGAAGGCTTCGGCGTCAAACGAACCGGCGGCGTCTTCCAGCAGGGAGACTTCCTCGCGCCAGTTATCCAAATCGCTGCCTTCGAGGAGCGTGTCGAATATCGGGTCGTCCGGTCCAGTGACGGGGACGCCGCTCGGGTCCTCGTCGACGCGGCGCACGCGGCGGGCGGCCAGATCGTAGGTGCCGCGGAAACTCGCGCCCTTGCCGATCGGCCAGACCATCGGAGCCGTATCGAGGGCCAGCGTCTGTTCGACCTCGTGCAGGAGGTCGAGCGGCTCCTGCGCCTCGCGGTCCATCTTGTTGACGAAGGTGATGATGGGGATGTCGCGCAGGCGGCAGATCTCGAACAGCTTCAAGGTGCGCGCCTCGATACCGCGCGCGGCGTCGATCACCATGATCGCCGAATCGACTGCTGTCAGCGTGCGGTAGGTGTGGTCGGAGAAATCCTCGTGACCGGGCGTGTCGAGCAGGTTGAAGACGCTGCCGCCATATTCGAACGTCATTACCGACGTGACGACGGAAATGCCGCGCGACTTCTCGATCGCCATCCAGTCGGAGCGGGTCGAGCGGCGGTCCTTCTTGGCCTTGACTTGGCCGGCGAGCTGGATGGCGCCGCCGAACAGCAGAAGCTTCTCGGTCAGCGTGGTCTTACCGGCGTCGGGGTGGGAAATGATCGCGAAGGTGCGGCGGCGGGCGATCTCGTAGCCGAGGTCGCCGGGCTTGCCCGCCGGCTTGGCGGATGCCGAAGCAACGCCCGCGGGGGCGGCTTTCGTCGGGGACAGTCCGTCCTGCATGAAACTAGCTGGTTATCCGCGTAGTGGAAGTTGAGATCCGGCTTCTATCGCAACTGCGGAAAAAACGCGAGGGTATTAGCGCCCTTCAAAACCAGATGAAGCCATTCGGCTGGCGTGAATTCGCCGCGGCAGAACGATTCGAGCTAGCGTGGCGTCGCGCCTTAATTGACCTGTTGGTGCCGCACAGGAGTTGTCAATTGAGGCGCGCTGAACGCCACACTAAGCCATTGTTTTCGCTAGTGGCCTTTTGATTGTGTTCTGGATTCACAAACATTTGACGTCCTCCACCCGGGAATCAAATGTTTGATCCAGAACACTAGCGCTGACACGCTCACAAGGCGGGGAGGCCCACGCCATGGCTCCGTTGCTTATTCAGAGGTTCGCTGACTTATCGTCCGCGGCAGTCAACGCCGGGCAGTGAGGTGGTCCCGGTTGGTCGGACAGGTTTTCCGCTTGGATAAGTGGATCGTCTGCCGGGGTTAGGCCGCCAAGCGGATCGGCGGCGTTTCGTGGTGCCCGAAGTAGGCTTGACCGGGCACCAGTCCCCTTCGGCGCAGCCCGAGTTTATGGCGATCGCTGCGGCGCGCTGCGGGGCAATGATGTTCGCCACGTCGGCCTTGATCTTCAGTCCCGCCGCGGTTTCGACGGTGCGGGTGGCGCGATCGACCTTGACCACCCGCTGGTTGTCGATGTCGTTGCTCAGATGAACGTCGATCATGCCGGGATAGTATGTTTCGAAGGCCTGCATCATCAGGGCCTGCTTGGCGAAGCTCGGTTTGGCGTCGACCAGCACGATCTTGGAGCGCCGCATATTCTGCTTGAGATAGTGCGCGACCCATGCAGGTCCGCTCATAGGGGCCCGGAGGACACCGGAACGGATTGGGTGGCGGCGCGATGACGACGCTGCCGCCATATTCGAACGTCATTACCGACGTGACGACGGAAATGCCGCGCGACTTCTCGATCGCCATCCAGTCGGAGCGGGTCGAGCGGCGGTCCTTCTTGGCCTTGACCTGGCCGGCGAGCTGGATGGCGCCGCCGAACAGCAGAAGCTTCTCGGTCAGCGTGGTCTTACCGGCATCGGGGTGGGAAATGATCGCGAAGGTGCGGCGGCGGGCGATCTCGTAGCCGAGGTCGCCGGGCTTGCCCGCCGGCTTGGCATTCAGTTGGCGCCGTGTTCCGAATTGGACAGATCAAGGACAAGGGTCGTCAACGGCCGGTGTGAGATCGCCGATCGCGCCAGCGTGGCGCGCTTGAGGTGCGGAGGGGTGACGGCAGCTCAAGACTACGACCTTTATCGCGCTTGTTCTGTGCGTCCAGCCGGTCAATTCATGACACAAGGATGGGAGGGGGCTGTCACACTCGGGGCGCACGAACGATTGATTCCATATGAAGCTGAGATTTCCTTTCGGTCGCGGCGCGCATCCAGCCCTTGCTCGCAATTCGCAATTCCGCCCCACGTGGGCAAACGATCACTCAAGGGGGCAAAATCCATGAATCCGCTCGACCGTATCCTCGCCCAGGCCAAGGGCAATGTCCGCCGGATCGCGATGTCGGAAGGCGAAGACCCCAGGATCGTGGAGGGGTCGCTTCGCGCCCAGCGCGACGGACTTGCCAGGATCACGTTGATTGGAAACGAGGCGGCCGTCGTCCGCCAGGTCCAGGAAAAAGGCGGGCAGCCCAGCGACGTGGGAATCGTCGATCCGAGCACCTCGCCCGATATCGCGCGCTATGCAGCGGCTTTCTACGAGTTGCGCAAGCACAAAGGCGTCGATCAAGACGCAGCGCGCGCGGCGATCCTCAATCCGCTCAACTTCGCGGCGATGATGGTGCGCCTCGGCGACGCCGACGGCACCATTGGCGGCGCGGTGGCAACGACTGCCGATACCGTTCGAGCGGCGCTACAGATTATCGGGCGGCAAGAGGGCGCCAGTATCGTGTCGAGCTTCTTCGTCATGATCCTGGATCAGCCGCATCATGTGAAGCAAGGAAGCTTCGTTTTCGCCGACTGTGCGCTGGTCGTCGATCCGACGCCTGAGGAGCTTGCGGACATCGCGATAGCCTCGGCGGACTCGTTTCGCGCACTGGTCGGTGAAGAGCCGCGGGTTGCGATGCTGTCGTTCTCGACAAGCGGTAGCGCGAAACATGATCGGGTCACAAAAGTGGCCGAAGCCACCGCGCGAGTGAGATCACTCAGGCCGGATCTGGCAATCGGCGGGGATCTGCAATTCGACGCGGCATTCGTTCCCAAGATCGGCACTGCGAAAGCGCCGACGTCGCCGGTGAAGGGCGATGCCAACGTGTTCGTCTTTCCGAGCCTGGAAGCTGCCAACATCGGCTACAAGATCGCCGAGCGCATCGGCGGAGCAAGGGCGGTCGGTCCGGTCCTCCAGGGCTTGGCCAAACCGGCCAACGATCTGTCACGAGGCTGCAGCGTCGATGACGTGTATCAATTGATCGGGCTTACGGCGGCGCAGGCATCCAGCGCTCGTTGACCTGGGGCAAGCTGATCAGGCTGCTGACTGGGAGCCCTGCCTTGCTGCCTGCGCCGCGTTGCGAATTTTGCGGATGTTGTCGCCATAGACATCCGGGTTCGCGACGCTCCCGCCCTTGAAGACCGCGGAACCGGCGACAAACACGTCGGCACCGGCAGCGGCCGCAAGGGGGACGGTTTCGGGCGTGACGCCGCCGTCGACCTCGATATGAACCGGCCGGTCGCCGATCATCTCGCGAAGACGGGCAACCTTGGCCACCATGGCGGGAATGAAGCTCTGGCCGCCGAACCCGGGATTGACGGTCATGACACAGACCAGATCGACCCGGTCGAGAACGTGGCCGATCGATTCTGCGGGAGTTGCCGGATTGAGCGCAACGCCGGCGCGGCAGCCCGCGGCGCGGATCGCCTGAAGCGTGCGGTCGAGATGGGGGCCGGCTTCGACGTGGGCGGTCAGGATGTCGGCGCCAGCTTGCGCGAAAGCTTCGATAAACGGGTCGACGGGCGCGATCATGAGATGCACATCCATCAGGGTCCCGACGTGCGGACGGATGGCCTTGCAGGTCTGCGGACCAAAGGTGATGTTCGGCACGAAATGCCCATCCATCACATCGACGTGGACCCAATCGCAGCCCTGCTTTTCGATTGCCTGGATTTCAGCACCGAAGTTGGCGAAGTCCGCTGAAAGTATCGAAGGGGCAATCTTGATGTCACGGGCGAATTCTTCACCGGCGAACATTGCGGTTCTCCTCGAAAGTTCGTGTTGTCGTGGCCGGCAATTCTGCCCCCGTACCTGAGCATCACGAACGACGTTGCCTCATCGACGTTGCGCCTGGCTCATAGTTTCAACAGCAAGGCAATCGGATCGACCTCTCCTGCCTATATTGGCGGCCGGGCAATCGCAGCCAAGTCGGTGCTCATCATCAATCTCGGACCGATTGCAAGGGGCAAACCGATCAGTGGTCGGAGAGCTCCTGACACTTCGCAGCCGCTGCGAGGAGACCCCACCCTACTTTTTGGCAAATCGGTTGGTTAACCGGAACTGCCAATTGTGCCGCATTCATCGTTAACACTCGTAATTCAGGCCGGATACGCAATAATCGTTTGTCAGACCGCGCTTGAGTGCATAAAAACTGAACGGTGATATGAGGGGGTGGCCACTACCGATTTTTCACAGGTACGGCCATGGGTTATGGTTCACTCAACCTTTTTCCACGGTGGTGGGCGCGCGCCCGGTGCGGCCACACGAGGTAGAGTTGCTATTGCCGATATAGACGGTGCGCTTTGTATGAGTTTAGGTCACACCGCTTTCGAGACCGGATTTGCCTTGGCGACGGCGCCCAAAGGCAGACGAATGTTTGGTGTCTCCACTATCGTGGCCGCCCCAAGGGCAACCGCATCAAGCGATCGGGCCGGCCATGGACTGCATCAGCGAACTTTCTCGCCATATGTCCGCCACAACGATGACTGGAAAATTCAACACTGCCCGGTCGATGCCGCGCACGGGGAAGGTCGCGTTCGCGGAGGGCGACCGAAAGATCACATTCCAAGGCAAGGATGCTGCGTGAACCAGCAATTGGTGGCCGCCTCGTTCATCAATCGTGACGACGTTGAGGATTGCTTCGCGCGGGACAGAAACCAGACTGATGAGTTCGAGGACCGGCTGTGACATCGAAGAAGATCCATGTTGTTCCTGACACGGTCCGCTCAGAGGGTGGCTTCGCTGTGATCCGCCTCGATGGAGTCTGGCTCCTGCAGGACAAGGCAACTGTACGCATCAGGCCCCTGGGAGATCAGGGGTCGCTGAACCTCGATGGCTGGCCCAGCCTGGAACAGGTTCCAATAGACGTCAGGACAACCTCGCGCGGCATCGAACTCGTCGTGGGTCCCGAAGTCGTCGACGCGGAGGCACTCCAACCGGGCCGCAAGGTCGGGATCAGCATTCCGGCCGCCGATGTCTCCGGCGAAGTGATCTGGCCCGATATTCCCAGAAGCCGCAAGCCGCAGGCCGCGACGGTTTCCGGCTCCAAGAAGCCGGTTGGATTGGCTTTGTCCGCCAAGTCGGCGAAGGTGGGGCCGGTGATTGCGGGGCTGGCGAAGGCGGGGCCGGCGAGCGGCGCAGTGGACGGCTCTTCCACGTCGAATGGGCTTGCTACGCTGCAACTTGAAAAATACGACGCAGTCTTCCGGAACGGCGCCCACAAGGCCAGCGCTGCTGCCGAGCAAATGACGCCGCTCAAGAGGCAGGGGCTATCCTTCAGCGCATCCGCGAAGGCAGACGTCTCGACGCTGCCGCCGGCGACAGCCAAAACGCCCGAACAGAAGTTTACATTGCTCAATCCGGCGAGCTTGGGAAGCGGCAATGCCCTGCCGCCGACTCCGACAATCCAGCTGACGAGATTTTCGCCGTTCGGGCTGTTTGCGGCGGGCCTACTGGCAACCGGCGTGATTCTGGCGTTCGCATGGTTGAACGTCAACACCGATGTCAGGCCGCAAAATGACCTCAGCCTGGCGGAAATTTTCGCGATCGGCGATATCTCACCGCGCGGCATCGATGCGCGCAGATTCGACCGCGACGACGCGTTATTGCTGGCCAATCAATTCGTACATGGCATCGAGCGAGAGACCGACAAGATGGAAGGCGCATACTGGCTGCGCAAGGCGTTGTCCCTGAAGCTGTCGAACGAGCAGATGACGTGGGCCCTGACGCAGTTGGGAACGATCTACGCAAACGCCGCGCCGGGCACGACGCCCGACTACCGGTCTGCAAAGATGCTGTGGGAACTCGCAGGGGCGAACGGCGACCCGGTTTCGCTGTGCTTTCTCGGGCGCCTCCATGAAGCCGGTCTTGGCGTCCGCGCCAGCCTCGAAAAAGCCAGATCGAACTATGAAAGGGCGCGAAGCCTAGGTGGCTGCCCGGGACTGGAAGCCGCACTTGTCAGGGTTGGGAAATGATAAAAACGGAGCGGGCGGTCGAAGCTCTGTTGGTTGGACTTCTGGTCGTCGCCGGCTCGGCCGTGGCGTTGACGCAGGTTGCCGGCGTGGGCGGAGCGCCGGAATTCCACGACCCCAGGCAAGCGCCGGGCCTCGAGGACAAGGCGCGCGCTGAAGCCGCCAGGCAGGCCGCCGAAGACGAACGCAAGCGGCTTGCCGAAGAAACCGAAGCGTTGCGGCGGAGGGTCGAGCAAACCCAGGCGAAGGCGGAAGCTGAGCGAGAGCGGCTCGCCAAGGAAGCTGAAGCCCTTCGCAAGGCGGCTGCGGCCGCCGAACGCAACGCCGAAGCCGAGCGGATCAAGCGCGAAGAGTTGCTCGCCGCAGCAAAGGCGCAGCGCGAGCAGGAACAGCGGGAGCGCCAGGCCGCAGAAGACCGGCGCGCGGCTGAGATCGAGGCGGCACGTCAGCGGGCCGAGGCAGAGGCTGAAGCCAAGCGCAAGGCGGAAGCAGAAGCAGAAGCCGAAAAGGCGCGTCAGGCGGCAGCGGCCGAAGAAGAGCGCCGCAAGGCGGAGGCGGAAGCCAAGCGCAAGGCGGAAGCAGAAGCCGAAGCCGAAGCCGAAAAGGCACGTCAGGCGGCAGCGGCCGAAGAAGAGCGCCGCAAGGCGGAGGCG
>JAHJSN010000188.1 GCA_018830445.1 Alphaproteobacteria bacterium
CGCCATCGACAAGCGCGGGTGCTGTGTCGGCACCCGAAGCGCCATCGACAAGCGCGGGTGCTGCGTCGGCACCCGAAGCGCCATCGACAAGCGCGGGTGCTGTGTCGGCACCCGAAGCGCCATCGACAAGCGCGGGTGCTGTGTCGGCACCCGAAGCGCAACTCAAAAATGGTCAACCGAAAGGCCGATCAGAAGTGCCTGAACTTCCCGAGGTTGAGACCGTCAGAAAAGGGTTGGAGCCCGTCCTCTCGGGCCGGCGCATCGTGCGCCTCGAACAGCGCCGGCCGGATTTGCGCTTTCCATTCCCCGAGCGCTTCTCCGAACGGCTGATCGGCCGGCGGATCGAGCGGTTGAACCGCCGCTCGAAATATCTTGTTGCCGAAATCGAAGGCGGTGAGACGCTGATCATGCATCTCGGCATGTCGGGCCGCTTCACGATCACGTTGCCGGATTGCGCCCAAGTCATGCCCGGCAAGTTCGAACACGATCCCGGCGCGCACCAAAAACACGACCATGCCGTCTTCCACACCGAAGAAGGTACGATCATCGCCTACAACGACCCGCGTCGCTTCGGCTTCATGGTGATGACCCCGACGGCTGAATTCGAATCCCACCCTCTGATCCGCGATCTGGGCCCCGAACCGCTCGGCAACCGCTTCAACGCAGCTTATCTTGCCGCCCGCGCAGCCGGCCGCACCGCCGACCTCAAGGCCTTCCTGATGGATCAGCGGAATATCGCCGGCCTCGGCAACATCTATGTTTGCGAAGCTCTCTACCGGTCTGGCCTGTCGCCCAAGCGCGCCGCACGTTTCCTGTCTGGCAGGTCCGGCGCGCCGAACGAACGTACCGAGCGCCTTGTCGCGGCAATCCGCGCCGTGCTCTGCGATGCGATTGCAGCAGGCGGGTCATCGCTGCGGGATTACCGCCAGGCCGACGGGGCGCTGGGCTATTTCCAGCATTCGTTCTCGGTCTACGGCCGTGAAGGTGAGCCGTGTTCGAAGCCGTCATGCGACGCCATGGTGCGCCGCATCGTCCAGGCCGGCCGCTCGACCTTCTATTGCCCTGCCTGCCAGCGTTGACTATCGCTGCGGAGGATAACCTTGGAAAAGGATCAGCAAGCATGAGCACCAACAGCATCATCGTCGAAACCGAGGGCCGCGTCGGGATACTCACACTCAACCGGCCGGAAGCGCTCAACGCGCTCAATAGCGAACTCGTCGCCGAGCTGGCCGCGGCCCTGTCGGCTTTCGAGTCCGACGAAGGCATCGGCGCCGTTGTCATAACGGGATCTGAAAAGGCATTCGCCGCCGGTGCGGACATCAAGGAGATGGCGCCCAAGGGCTACATGGATGTCTTCATGGAGGATTTTGCCGCCAGCTGGCACGCAGCCGCCCGCTGCCGCAAACCGGTGATAGCTGCAGTCGGCGGCTACTGCCTCGGTGGCGGCTGCGAACTTGCCATGCAGGCGGATATCATCATAGCTGCCGACACCGCCAGGTTCGGCCAGCCCGAAATCACATTGGGCATCATGCCGGGGATCGGCGGTACGCAGCGATTGATCCGCGCCATCGGCAAGGCAAAGGCGATGGAGATGTGCTTGACGGGCCGCATGATGGACGCCCAAGAGGCGGAGCGCTCCGGGCTTGTCGCCCGCGTCGTACCGGCCGGCGAATTGCTGGCTGAGGCCAAGAAAACCGCCGCGAAGATCGCCTCGATGTCGCTGCCCGCCGCGATGATGACCAAGGAAACCCTCAACCGAGCCTACGAGATGACGCTTTCCGAGGGGATACTTTTCGAGCGCCGCGTGTTCCATGCGATGTTCGCGACCGAAGATCAAAAGGAAGGCATGGCCGCTTTTTCGGAGAAGCGCAAACCCGACTTCAAGCACCGTTGAGGCCGGCTGGCTTATATCAGTCCTCGGCGGCCGCCCGACGCAGTCTGAGGTGCGTGATCGCCGATGCCACGGAGATGAAGATCAGCGCCAGCCCGCCCGCCAGAAAGACATGGTTGGCGGGCCAGTCGGGCTTCTCGCTGACAAGCTTGCCGGAAGCCACCAGGAAGCCGATGCCGGCGGCCGCCCCCGATGCCTGGGCCATCGCCAGAACGGCCGAGACGTCGAGCGCGATGGGCGAGCGGAACTGGCTTTCCCGGTCGCTCAGCAGATGTTCGAACCCCAGAAGCGTTGCCGCCATCAACCCCATCGCCGAACCGTACTGCCAGCTGTGGAACCACCAGAGTTCGGTGAAGCCGTAGATAGCCAAAATCGTGATTGCCCCCCAGCCATAAACCACCGCCATCAAACGCGCGTTCTGCTGTGACGCGAATAGCCGCGCATCGGCGTTCGCTTTCAACGCGCCCTCGGCATCATTCATGTACGGCCGGTTGGTGGCCAGCGCGAATTCGATTGCGATGACGGCAAAACCGAGCGCCGCCCCCAGGCAAGTGTATCTCGCCCCGTATTGAGCCGCAAAAGCCATCACGGCGGCGGTACCGATAATGGCGGCGACGAGAACGGGCATCCGCGATTTCAGCAACATTGCCGCCTTTCTCGAAAGTGGTCCTGGTGTGCTGCGCCCGTGGGGTGGGTGGTGTTCTCAATCAGACGATCGATCCAGGGCGCTTGGAACCAAGCTTCAGGGTTCGGAACCTTGGCAGGGCAAAGCTGCCTTCCATGTGGTCCGCCGCCTGCGATAGCGCGAATTGCCGAATAAAACAAAAGGGCGGCCCCCGATAAGGCCGCCCTGACGTCGAGTGTGATCTATTCGCCGCGCGGCCAAGTGCTGCGAAGGCGTGGGCCGGTTCAAACGCTGAGCGTCGTGAACGTCTTGCACTTGGACTTTGTGTAAAGCGCATTAGCCGTGATGATCGCGATCGACAGCGCACCGAAGAAGAAGATGTTGTTGGCCGCCCAATCCTCCCAGCCGGGAGTATTTTTGACCGCGACGGGGAATTTACCGTCGAGGATCAGGCCGACCATCGCAACCGCCATCCCGATCAGCTGACCGACCGAAAGATATTTAGCAAGGTTCAGGAATGTATCATCCTTCTTGCCGACGGCTTCGTCGCGATCGAGAGTTGCCGCAAACAGCAGGCAAAGAATGCCGACGACCGCGAAAATCCCGGTGAAGACCATCCATTCCTTCCACGACAGGATAAAGAAGTAGGTCACGAACAGGCTCAGTGCGCCCCAGATCCACACAAGGCCCATGGCGCGGGCCGTAGCCGCGGCTACCAGGTTCTCACCAACGCCGTTCTTGCGTTGCTGCCAATTATCGCCGACGGCGATGCCGGCTATCGACAAGGCGATCAACGCGGCCACAGCGGTGTGCAGGTCAGGTAGTCCCGCGGCGCCGCTGAGAATTATGGCCGCAAGACAGATGGTGAGAAGCGTCATCCAGATGGCAAGCGAGGCCATTTTTATCTCCCAGGGTTCTAGATTGAGGGGATTCCGAGCAATTTCCAGCGGCGATACTATCTCTGCGTCGTTCATATTATCTTAACATGACCCAACACCAAGATTCGACATGCAACTCCATACGTGTGGGAATTCGACCATTCGCCTGCTCTGCCGACCCTCCGCCCGGCATGCTCGCCTCAACTGCAACATTCGCGCGTTGACCCGCTGCACTTCAGCGATTATAAGCGCGATCACAGACCCGCTCGGTTCATTCGATCCGGGCGGCACTTTTTGTTTACCGCCTCCCATATCGCTCATAATCGGCCCATCAGCCGCTATGCTATGCGCAATGGTTGAAAGGCGGCCCCAGCCCCGCTTGAGGACCCGTATCGCATGGCAAACACCAAATCGGCCAAAAAAGCCGTCCGTAAGATCGAAACACGCACAGCCATCAACAAGACGCATCGCACCCGCATGCGCAACGAGGTGCGCCGCGTCGAGGAAGCAATAGCTGCCGGCGACCAGGATCAGGCCGCCGCCGCGTTGAAAGCCGCCGAACCGCTGATTGCCCGCGTTGGCCAGACCGGAGTCATTCACAAGAACACGGCGTCTCGTAAGGTTTCCCGCCTCACCAAGCGGGTCAAGGCAATGTCCGCGGGCGCCTGAGCGATCAGGCACGGCATTGGTCCTGGTGTTCGCCGGCCGTTGCTGCCCGAAACTGTTTGAGAGAAACCGCCCTCGCCAGCCGATGGGCGGTTTTTTTGTGCTGATGTTATTCGCAACGGCGCAGGCATTAACACCCGACACTTGAAGCCCGTCACTTGAAGCCTGGCACCTGAAGCCAGACACTTGACGGTTGTTCCGCCCACCCCGGCAGGAAACCTCCGGCGGCCGAGCGTTGGCAGCCTGCAAGGATATGAAATAATCCTGCCGACACCGCGCGCGCTGTCGCAGCCGGCTGTGCCGTGAGACACGCCTTTAGCAACCCTGCACCATGACCATCATCGACGGCAGAGCCAATTCCAGCCTGCTTGTGGCCGTGTGTACCGGCCGTCAGCGTTGCAGCACGCCACCGCGGTCACGCCACGCGGACGCTTCGCCGGCACCTGACCCTCCGTGCCTATCCCGCTGGAACCTGTTCGAAATCCTCTGGGTTTTGTAAGCCTGGGCGATACCATCCACCGCACACTTCATGGCCGCCCGCCGAGGCGAAGCCGCGCCTCCGGCACCAGGGCGGACAACCGTGGCGTATTTCGCCAACCGCCTCGGATGTCGCCCCTGGATGGCCGGGTCAGGTCGCAGACATGCTTCCAGCATGGGCCCGGCCATAGTGTGGGTGAGTCATCCTCAGTTCCGGCACTAGTGCTCCGACTCTGACATATGGTTCCCTGCCGGGAACCTGAATGTCAGCCCGGAACACTTGGCAACCTACTGATTGTGTTCTGGATTCACAAACATTTGACGACCTCCACCCGGGAATCAAATGTTTGATCCAGAACACCAGCGAAGTAGGGACCCGAATCCGACCTGTGCGACTCGGAATCGCAGCGCCTGAAAACATGTACCGGCACATATTCCGGATTCATCCATGTTTTGGTTGAATTCGCGTCGACGACCTTGGAAACCCATTCGCCCATCAGCGATTGAACAAGACGATATTTTTAAATTCGTCATATTCGCACTTAAGCGCCCCAACCCGCCGGTTAGTGGTTTGTTCGCAACGACAAACTTGAGACACCAGGCTCTCCGGCCGGACTCTGCAAAACGACTCTCTATTTGAATTGAACAAGTTGCAGTGCATAGCTACGAAATGGCTTCACCCAGAATCGATTGACCGGCGGCCCCCAGCAAACAAAAAACGCTTCGGGAAAGAGACCTTCCTACAATGCGAAACCGCACTCTGAACAACCAGCGTTCAGCATCAGATTCGCCCTGTGGATTCAGCGCACTTAGGAGACACTTCAGCCGCTCGTTTTGGCGACGTCTCAACCCAACGCCCTGGCCTGCCGACCTGCTTTCGGGCCGCTTGCCACCCGATCCTTAACCGGCTATCAACTTTTCCACTCTGGTCGTGGACAACTCGACGGGGGCTTCGGGAAAAGCCTGTAACATCCAGTGCAGTACCGAAGGGTAAGTTGGACGAGTACTCGGCCACCGGGCGTCTTTGAGAGCCCAGGCGGCGGGTTGTCTTATCTACGTTAGTTCTCAGTCACTAGGGTTCCGAAGACGCTTGCGTCTGCGGAAGATGTAGGTTTGCGCGTTCTTCAGGTGGAAGGATCTTCCAGCTGAAATCAAGGGCAAAGCGCGTAACAGTTGACTGTGCGGAGGGTACTAAAGTGGGGTCTCATATTGCGGTTGTCACAGCCGCGAAATCGACTGCGTTTGATAAAACGCACTGTGGCTATTCTGGAAGCTGGACCGATCAGGAATCGGTCAGCTCAAATTCGAATCATGCGACTTGGCTAACTGATTTGCGGCAGTCGGGCAAGTTGTCGAACGGCAATATTCATTCGAATCCAACGAACGCGTCTGGTTATGCGGCCAGAAGCTCTCGATGGTGCGCGACCGCAAAGGTCAGCATCAAACGGACCCAGCCGATGCGCTGTCGCGGTCTCGACATGGCTTCGATGGCAAAGTCGCCGGCTCACGCCTTCGGGCCGCCGGGCGACCTTCACTTGGCGGCTGGTTTCGAACGCTGAACCCAGCGGATACAGCCGTCAGCAAGGTCCGGAACTAGGGCGCCGGACCACTTCAGTAGGCACCTGATCGTTAGGTGCGCGTTCACAACAAAAATAGCTCGGGTCTGGAGCCACGCCAGCCTGCGCCGCGCCTCAATGGCGCGGGCGCATGGGGTGCGTTTCGCCTCGGTCAATGGATACAACTTTATTTAGCGTGCGGGGACTTCAATGGAAACGATTGTACACGTCGGCGAAGCTTTGTCTGAAGCCGGTCGCAACAACATCAAAACGCAACCAGCTGGATCGAATAGCGCCCAGCGCGTCGAAGCCAGGCAACCTTCAGAAAGCCGTTCGCCTGCAACTGCCGGCAAGCAACTCCAAGTCGCCGCCTCGGGCACGGTGCTCGGCAACAAGGTTCGCACTCTTTTGCGCAAGCGGCTTGGCGAAGAGGTCTATTCGAGCTTCTTCAACGCCATCGAGTTCGACTCGTTTGAAAACGGTGTCGTCGTCGCCAGCGTCCCGGTGAAATTCCTGCGCAACTGGATCAGGACACACTACGTCGCAGATCTCCTCGAATGCTGCCAGGCGGAATTCAAGGGTGCCGAACGCGTCGAAGTGAACCTGCGCCAGCCGCGGCCGGCCGTTCGCCAGCCTGATCAGGGCGAAACTAACCAGAGCAACGCCAAACCGATCGCCCCGGCGCCTGAGCAATCCGGCCGCGGCGGCAGGGATGCCGATCCGGCGGTCTTCCCCCGCCCTTCGTTGAATATTCCCGTTCTCCCCCATCCCGCTCCAACGACTCGGATTGGAGACTTCGAGGGCTCGCCGCTCGATCCTCGCTACACTTTTGACAGCTTCGTCGTCGGTTCATCGAACCGTGTCGCCCACGCTGCGGCAACCCGAGTTGCCGAATCGGTCGGTTTCGACAGCCCCGGTTTCAATCCGCTCTTCATCCACGCCCCCGTTGGCCTGGGCAAGTCGCATCTTCTTCACGCCATCGCCTGGGAAGTCACGCGCCGCCGTCCCGACGCCAAGGTGCTCTACATGACCGCCGACAGCTTCCGCTATCGCTTCGTCGAAGCCCTGCGCGGCGATGATCCCCTGGCGTTCAAGGAGAAGTTCCGCAAGGTCGAAATCCTCTTGATCGACGATCTGGAATTCATGCACGGCGCACAGACCGAGACCGAGTTCGATCACATCGTCAACACACTCCTCGACAGTGGCCGCCAGCTCGTCGTGGCCTCCTCGCGACCGCCGGCGCAGATCGAGCGCCTCAATGAACGCATGCGCTCGCGCCTGACGCGGGGCCTTGTTACCGAACTTGGGCCGTTCGACTACGAGCAGCGGATCAACGTCGTCGAGATGCGCGTTGCCGAGAAGCGCGTCATGGATGCGTCCTTCTCGTTGTCGCGCGACGTCGTTGAACTGCTTGCCGAACGGCTCACCGACAACGGCAGGGAGCTGGAAGGCGCCGTGATCCGCCTGTTCGCAAATTGGCAGTACGTCAAGGCGCCGATCACGGTGGAAGTCGCTGAAACGGTGATCCGCGATCTCGTGCAGGGGCTGGAGCCTCGCCGCATCAAGATCGAAGACATTCTTCGCATCATTTCACGGCACTTCGGTGTTTCGAAGAGCGATCTTCTGTCTCAGCGCCGGCACCGCTCCGTCGTCTGGCCGCGCCAGATCGGCATGTATCTGGCAAAGCAGATGACGGCCCGTTCGCTTCCTGAAATCGGGCGCCGGTTCGGTAATCGCGATCACACCACCGTGCTCCACGCGATCCGCAAGATCGATGGCGAGTTGAACGGGAATGCGCGCCTGCGCGATGAGCTGGAGGAGCTGAAAAAGCAGCTCAATCAGTGAATCACGACGACCAATCGACATTACGGGCCAGTGACGTTCGCCGGCCCGTAATCGGTCCCGCGACGGCTACAGAGGGCGCTGTCGCAAGACCGGAAGCCGGACCGTTCGGCCTGATGCGGCTCATTGGGTCATGCCGGAAGCTCAGCGCCCCTGAATTGGGTGCTGCGGCCAAATTTTCCGGTGCGGTTCGTCTGAAGCGCGGGGAATGAGGGGTGGTGCCTTCTGCGGCACCGCCCCTCGACGCGCTCGAATCGGCCAATTTTGCCACGCCAGCACCAAATTCCACGCTGGCATTGGCAACGCTCATCAAGTCTTACACGCAACGTACTTGAAAAGAGCGGTCCGATCGGCTCAATTGGCGCTCCGCTCGAATCGACTGCATCGGCGAGTCGCCAGAAAACTCACGCCTTGCGAGCGCCTCCCGCCCTTTGACCTCGATTGACTGATCGATGAGCCCAGGCGGGCGACGGTCGAATTCGAAACACGCGACTATGAACAAGGACTCCGGCGAGGACCGATTATGCGGCTAGTGATCGAACGAGGGGAACTGCTGCGCGCTCTGGGCCATGTCACCAGTGTCGTCGAGCGCCGGACCACGATCCCGATTCTTTCCAACGTACTGTTGAAGGCATCCGGTTCCGCGCTGGCTTTCAAGGCGACTGACCTTGAGCGCGAGGTGATCGAAGAAGCACCCGCCTCCGTCGAGCAGACCGGTTCCCTGACCGTGCCGGCGCACCTGCTCCACGACATTGTCAGGAAACTTCCCGACGGCGCCCAGGTGCAATTGGTCCGCGACAGTGAAAACGACCGCCTGACGTTGTCGGCAGGTTCCTCGCGCTTTGCCCTCCAGTCGCTGCCCGCCGAGGACTTTCCCGACATCGCCATCGGTGAGTTGCCGCACACCTTCGCGATCAGCGCCGGCGATCTGAAGCGTCTCATCGACAAGACTCGCTTTGCGATTTCAACCGAGGAGACCCGTTATTATTTGAACGGCATCTATCTGCACACGTCCGCGGCGGACCCCGATCATCCCGTTCTGCGCGCGGTCGCCACCGACGGCCACCGCCTCGCGCAGATCGATCTGCCCATGCCCGATGGAGCCGACGGCATGCCGGGCGTCATCATCCCGCGCAAGACCGTCCACGAGGTTCACCGCCTGCTGGAAGCCTCCGGCGGCTCGGTGACTGTCGGTGTCTCGGAAGCCAAGATCCGCTTCGAGATCGGCACCGTTACGCTGACCTCCAAGCTGATCGACGGCACCTTCCCCGATTACGCTCGCGTCATCCCGCAAGGCAACGACAAGGAACTGAAGGTCTCGAATGCCGAATTCATGAGCGCCGTCGACCGCGTTTCGACGATTGCGTCCGAGCGCGGCCGCGCCGTGAAGCTTGCCGTGTCGCCAGACAAGCTGGTCCTGTCGGTCAACAACCCGGAAGGCGGCAGCGCCACCGAGGAACTTGGTGTCGAGTACACATCCGATAATCTGGAGATCGGCTTTAACGCCCGCTATCTTCTCGACATCGCCGGCCAGCTCGAAGGCGAGGAAGCCCGCTTCCTCCTCTCGGACCCCGGTTCACCGGCTATGGTGCGCGATTCCTCCGGCGACGGCGCCCTCTATGTCGTCATGCCGATGCGCGTCTAGAGCCCTGGATATATTGACGTTTGACAACCTTCTCTCGGACTCAACGGCCTGATCCAGAACAATGACATGCGACTCGGCCCGGGTTTTCGGGCTGACGCACAGGAATCAAGTGTCAGAGAGTGGGACACGAGTCCGCAAAGGCCCCAACGATGGCGATAATCCAAGAAGACGATCCGCGAATCACGCTCGGGCACGATCGGCTGGACCGCTACTGGAGCGCGATCGGGCCGAGCGATCCCGACCGTATCAGTTACATCATCAATCCGATGTATTCTGGCAAGCCGGCTTGGCCGAGCAGTCGCCAGGCCTATCGCGTGGTGCGTCCGCCCTGCAGCCTCATCATAGCCACTGACGGCCTGAGTGACCCGTTCGTCGGCACCGATATCGAGGACGCGCAGGGCTTCGGATGCGAAGTCTATATTGAGGCCCCTGAACTTGCAGACGCCGATTTCGATGCAATTTCGAGCAGTTGGGCGTTCGCGGTTATCGAGACCTTTGCGATGAATGTTGCCAACTGGGGCGGGATTTCGTCCCAGATAGAGCTACACGACGTTCTATCGACCGAGATCCAGATGCGCGATGTGCTGCCTGAGGGTTGCCTCGCATCCGATGGCGCCGCTGGGTTTCTCGTAAACCTGACGCCACCGGGGCGCCATCCTCAAATCCTCGACATGCCGTTCGGTCCCGTCGACATCGTCGCATTGACGCTGGTTTCTCCCGCCGAGCTGGAAATGATGCGGGCCGGCGGCGTCCCGGCGCGCGACCAACTCGCGCGCGCGCGCCAGCTCGATGGGGGGCATATGTCGAGGCTCTCACCGGCTGCGGAGTGAGCGTGGCCGAAAGAGCGAACATCTCGGTCGAGCGCCTGACGCTGACGAACTTCCGCAACTATGCGTCTGCGGTCATCACTCCAGGCGACCGTTCCGTCGTGCTCGTCGGCCCCAATGGTTCCGGCAAGACCAACCTCCTCGAAGCGGTGTCGCTGCTGGTGCCCGGCCAGGGGCTGAGGCGCGCTGCCTACGCCGACATTCTAAGGATCGGCGCCGACGGTGCCTGGGCGGTGGCCTCCCGCGTCCACTCCCGTCATGGCCGCGTCGACATAGGGACGGGCCAACCGGCGCCGCAGGCGGGCGCGCGCGCATCATCGAGCCGCATCGTGCGCATCGACGGCGACCCGCAGGGCGGTTCAGGCGTGCTTGCCGATTATCTCGAAGCCGTATGGCTCACGCCGGCCATGGACGGTTTGTTTACGGGCCCTGCCGCCGAGCGCCGCCGCTTCCTCGACCGCCTCGTCCTCTGTTTCGACCCCGGCTTCCGTACTCTTGCCAGCCGCTTCGAGCGCGCCACCCAGGCCCGCAACCGCCTGCTCGCCGATGGCGTCCGCGAACCTGCACGCCTGCGCTCGGTCGAACTCGTCATGGCCGAGGCCGGCGCCGCCGTCGCGGCCGCCCGCACTGCCACCATCCGCCGTCTCGTCGCCGTCATCGACGCCCGCCGCGCCCGCGCACCCGATTCGCCATTTCCGTGGAGCGCGGTTCGCATCGAAGGCTCGCTCGAAAACGAACTCAACGCGGGCGCCGCCGCCGTCGACGTCGAGGATGCCTACGCCCGCCGTCTTGCAGACATGCGCGAACGCGACCGCGCCGCCGCCCGAACCCTGGAAGGCCCCCACCGCTCCGACCTGATCGTCGCGCATGGCCCCAAGGCGATGCCTGCCCGTTTGTCCTCGACAGGCGAGCAGAAAGCCCTCCTGATCGGACTTGTTCTCGCCGAAGCCGAACTGATCGCCGAGCGCCACGACGGCGCCGGTCCGCTCCTGCTGCTGGATGAGATCACGGCACACCTCGATGAGCATCGCCGCGCCGCGCTTTTCGGGGAAATTTTACGCCTTGGCGGTCAGGCTTGGATGACTGGAACCGACCGCGACGCGTTTTCGGCGCTCGCCGGCAAGGCTGCATTTTTGGAAGTCTCCGGCGCCACTCTTTCCCCCCTTTCCTGAAGTTACCGAAAGCGATCTGCGACGGGGCTTCAAAATGCCGCTGAAGCCGCTGCGTAAATGAATGAAATAGCTAGTGTTTTTCCTGTTGATCCGGGGTTCCGGAAATGTTGATTTTTCCCCCGTTCAACGGTTCGGCGTGCTAGTGTAGCGCATCTAACGTTTGGTCCGCACTTGCGGCTTGGCTCGATGCCAAACGTTTGGTGCAAAAGCTACACTAGAATCATAGCTTTGCTCGTGTTCCTTATGGCTCCGACACTTGGTCGATAGCCTGCTGCAAGGGGAACCAAGTGTCGGGGCCGGAACACGAGTGTAGCGCACCTAACGTTTGGTCCCCACTTGCGGCTTGGCTCGATGCCAAACGTTTGGTGCAAAAGCTACACGAGAAGCATAGTTTTTCTCGTGTTCCTTATGGCTCCGACACTTGGTCGAGAGCGTGCTGCAAGGGGAACCAA
>JAHJSN010000189.1 GCA_018830445.1 Alphaproteobacteria bacterium
ATGCCGGGTGAGCCTTTGTTTGCCTTCACACGTTTCAGGGCCGCAAGACAGTTCTGGCGTTCGACCACCAACTCCATCAGGCAAGCCCGCTCTTCATGCGTACCCGAGCGCTCGTTGCCCCGTCCCGCCGTCGCGGCTTCCACACGCACGACGGCTCTGGCGGCTTCACCGCTACCCCCGGCGCTCTGCGGTTCACTGCGCGCGCTGTGACCAGCTCACGAGAGGACTTCCACCTCCACGTCAGCGCCCGTGCCGGGCGCACCAATAGCAAAAAGAGCCGCGGCGGTGCCGCGGCCCTTGATTTGAAGCCAGGATCATTAGCAGTCCGGCGGGAGATCCGGTCAGAGCCGGTAGCGAATCTGGTCGGTCCAGAAGCGTTCCAGGCGGACCAGCGAACGGTTGAGAGAATGGAGGTCGTCCTGACCGACTTCTCCGACTGCGTCGAGCGAGCCGAGCTGACGATCGTAAAGACCACTCAGAATGCTGCACGCCTCGCGGCCCTTGTCGGTCAGACTGACGCGAACCGAACGGCGATCGGTTTCTGAGCGCTTGTAGTGAATGTAGCCCATATCAACCAACTTTTTCAGGTTGTAGGACACATTCGAGCCCAGGTAGTAACCGCGGGTCTTCAGTTCGCCCGCAGTCAATTCGCTTTCGCCGATGTTGTGCAAGAGAAGTGCTTGTACCGGGTTCAGCTCGGATCCACCACGGCGGTCGAACTCATCCTTGATGACATCGAGCAGTAGACGGTGGAGTCGCTCGACCAAGCGCAGAGCCTGGAGATACTCACCCTGAAAGCTGTCGTCAGCTTCGGGGGCGGCGTGGCGCCCCATATCAAATGCTAAACTCATTTAAGTCTGCCTCTTACCTGTTTTACGGTCCCCGCTTTTTCTCGGGTTACGCAAAATGTAAGTCAGACTGCTAAAGGTTACCTAAATAGATATAGTAAAAGAATAGTAACGCGCCTTCCACACAATATTTCGTAAATACATTTGCACCAGAATGAAGCAAAATCGACGGCGACCTTGTTTAAATCCGTGGCTTCAAGCGTGAAATTCAATCAAAGCGCGCGAAAATCCTGACTACACCCCCTCCCCCCCGCTCGAAATATTAATCCTGCGCGGCAGAAGCGTCGATGGAGTTACAGTAAACTTACGGTAAAGACTGCATCGCTTCACGACTGAGGAGACCCAGTTCCCCCTCGGGCAGCGCGGAGAAGTAGCGATCGACCTCCTTGTCTTCGACCTCGGCAATTGAAGCCGGCTGCCAGTGCGGCGACTTATCCTTGTCGATCAGCGCGGCGCGCACGCCCTCGGCAAAGTCACTCGCCTCCAGGAAACGGCAGGCCAGGCGATAGTCGCGATTGAAAGTTTCGCGGATATCGGTGCAGCGCGCCATGCGGACGTGCCGGAGAGCGACGGCAAGCGACATCGGTGAGCGTGCCAGAAGGTCGTTGCGGACTCCGGCGGCCCAACCCGCCTCGCTGCCGGAAACTTTGGCGAGCCTTTCGAGGATACCGGCAACCGTTTCGGCGGAAAAACACTCGGCGATCGTTCCGGAGTGATTGAGAATTTCGCTAGGGCCCGGGTACTCGTGACGGTCGTCGAGCAGCGGATCGATCGGCCACGCGCCGGCAAGCGCATCGATCACCTCTTCGAAGCGCGAAGCAGGCAGGCAATGCGTCACCAGGCCGAGAGCGAAAGCATCCGCCCGACCGATAATGCGCCCGGTCAAACCGAGATAAAGGCCGATTTCGTGGGGAAGGCGCCCCAGCACGTACGCCGCGCCGACATCCGGAAACAGGCCGATCGACGTCTCCGGCATGGCGAAACGATACTTTTCGCCCGCTACCCGGTGGGTGTTGAATGCGGACAAGCCGACGCCCGAGCCCATCACGACGCCGTCGATCAGCGAGGCGGTGGGACGCGAAAAGCATTCCAAGGCCCAGTTCAACCGGTACTCATCGGCAAAGATCCTGCGCCCGGCTGCCTTATCCTTCGCGTAGGCCGCCAGGATCTTGCGGACGTCGCCGCCTGCGCAAAACGCCTTTGCGCCAGACGAGCGGATTACGACCGCATAAATTACCGGGTCCGCCGAGAACCGGGGCAATGCGTCAGCGATTGCCGCGCGCATGGAATCGTCCAACGCATTCAGCGCCTGCGGCCTGTCGAGGGTGACAATGCCGAGCGCATTCCTCCTGTCGATTCTGACACCCGAGGGCATCAGCTTCGGATCAAGATCATTTGGCATAATAAACCCCGTTCGGCCGCCACAAGCAGACTTGCTCCCGACACTGACAAATGGTTAACCTTTCAGCCACTGATTCGCAGCCAGAATTCGTCGCATCGTCAAGCGTTTCGGTACAAGGCTGGACCTGTTATCACCGCCTTATAGATGACATCAAGCGGCAGCAAGTCGTGTTCCCCGATCGGGCCGCGAGGCCACTTTTATAGTCTTCGCGCGGTCGTTTCGTCAGCCGATTTCGCCAAGCCGCGCCAAATTTTGCGGCCAAGGCAGCGTACCATCCACATGCGTCGTCCAGTGTAAAGAACAATGCTGCGAAGGAGAGGGCCCCAGTTCGTTCGCGGGCTTCGAAGCAGATGCGTTCTCAAGTTATCGCCGCGCGCCGCTTTTGGGCGTGAGGGGGGTGTTGTTGCCTGTCGCGAGCCTGTTCGACCAAATCGGGCTCAAAGCGTTGCCATGGGGGAAATATGACCTTGATCGTCCGGGGTTCAATATTCGCGGCTGCCGCCGCAATTCTCGGCAGCCTTGCCGTCGATGCCGCGCGAGCCCAGTCCTTCTACGATGCCATTACTGCGGTGGCGCGCACGGAAGTCAGGAAACCTGAGGCGCCGAAGCCTGCCGCGCAGAACAGCCGACCCGGCACGGCCGTTGCGGGGCAGCAGAGCCCGGCGATCATCAAGCCCGAGGCCGGCCCAACGCAGCCGCCGGCAACGAAAGTCATCAAGGAAGACGGCTACAGGTACGTGCCGGCGGCCAACCAGAACGCCAAGGCCTGGCCGAATGCCGAAGTACAGATTGCACGCGCACGCTGCAACTTCCTGCTCCGGCAAATCGCTGCGGAGGTCGTCGCGCTCGATCCGATCAAGGATGGTGCGTGCGGGGATCCTGCTCCGGTAAAGCTCGTCAGCGTCGGATCCCGACCGAAAGTCGCTTTCGATCCGCCGGTGGTGGTCAATTGCGATATGGTTCAGTCGCTGCACGACTGGATCGTCAAGGACCTGCAGGTCCTGGCACGCCGGCACCTGAAGTCTCCGATCGCGGCGGTGGATACGATGAGTTCCTATTCCTGCCGGAACGCTTACGGGCGCAAGGATACGAAATTGTCCCAGCATGCCCGCGCAAACGCTATCGACATACGCGGGTTCCGGACCGCCAAGGACAGGAAGACCAGACTGCTGGCGCACTGGGGCCCAACGCAGCGCGACATCGCCGCTGCACAGCTGAAGGCGAAGGCGCTGGCGGAGGCAAAGACCCAGGCCAAGGCTACAACTGCCGCCAATGCGCACGCAAAACGTGAAAGCGGAGTTCCAGAAGTCAAGACGGCGGCATCCGTGACGGCAGCAACCGCAAAACAGCCGGAACAGGAAATCGCCACCAACGAAGCGCCGGCGGCCGTTCTGGATCTGTTGCCACGGCTGTCGTTCAGGCCGTCATTTGGCGACAGCATGGGCAGAACGGCGCTCGGCATCGCGCCAAGCCGTCTTGGCGGGCCGGCGATAGCATCGATTAGAGACGATGAGCCCGAAAAAGCGCCCGCCTGGCCGGTGCTGCTGGTATCCGATAAGATCGACATGTCGCGCGCATCTACACCAAGCGCGCGTTTTCTTCGAGACGCACACAGGACAGCGTGCAAGTTCTTCGGTACGGTGCTTGGACCCGAAGCCAATCATGCACACCGCAACCACTTCCACGTGGACCGCGCCCATCGCGCGCTTGGCAACTACTGCCGGTGAGCAAACGAGCCTGAGTGCAACGAAGTCGATGACACGCAAGAATACCGATGATGCAGCCGGCCGGTCGGCGGCCGGCACCCCCGGCAGCTTTCCCGCCATACGCATGCGCCGCAATCGTCAAGCTGACTGGACCCGGCGCATGGTCGCCGAGCACCGCCTCAGCGCCGACGATCTGATCTGGCCGTTGTTCGTCAGGGAAGGGCGGAACACGCGCGAGCCGGTCCCCTCGATGCCTGGCGTGGATCGTCTCAGCATCGATCTTGCTGTCGAGGCGGCACGCCACGGAGCCGACCTCGGCATCCCGGCGATCGCACTTTTTCCCAATACCGACCCCGCATTGCGAAGCGATCGCGCCGAGGAAGCGTTCAACAAGGACAATCTTGTTTGCAGGGCTACGCGCGCAATTCGCGAAGCGGGGCTCAACATCGGCATCATTCTCGACGTGGCGCTCGATCCCTACACCAGTCACGGCCATGACGGGCTGCTTATCGCGGAGCGGATCGACAATGACGCGACGCTCGAAGCGCTTGTCCGGCAGTCGCTGAACCAGGCCGATGCCGGAGCCTCGGTACTGGCACCATCGGACATGATGGATGGACGCATCGGCGAGATCCGAAGGGCGCTCGAGTCCTCCGGCCATACCGACACGATCCTGATGAGCTACGCGGCGAAGTACGCCAGCGCGTTCTACGGGCCGTTCCGCGATGCGGTCGGCTCGTCTTCGACGCTCAAGGGCGACAAGCGGACCTACCAGATGGACCCTGCGAATACCGATGAAGCCATTCGCGAAGTGGCGCTCGACATCGCCGAAGGCGCCGACATGGTGATGGTGAAACCGGGCATGCCCTACCTCGATATCGTGCGACGGATTGCCAGCGAACTGTCGGTTCCGACATTCGCCTATCAGGTGTCGGGCGAATACGCGATGCTGATGGGCGCGGCCAACAATGGGTGGCTGGACAAGGACCGGGTGATGATCGAGAGTCTGATGGCATTCAAGCGGGCAGGGGCGGCCGGCGTCTTGACCTACTTCGCACCCGAGGCCGCCACGCTGCTGTCAAAGACCTAAAGAGCCTGCAGGCATGTCGTCGAAGGCTGGGATCAAGCCTTCAATTCGGCAAGCCGCTCCGGAGCAGCCGGAACGAGGTTCACGCTCTCGCCGCAACCGCAGGCGCTTTGCTGGTTGGGATTGTTGAAGACGAAACCCGAGGACAGCTTGTCCTCGTGATAATCCATCTGGGTTCCGAGCAGATACATAATCGCCATCGGGTCGATCAGCAGCTTGACGCCCTTCTCCTCGACAACTTCGTCAAGACGGCCAACCTCTGTTGCCCAGTCCATGGTGTATTCCATGCCTGCGCAGCCACCCTTCGTCACCCCCAGCTTGAGGGCCACGACGCCGGGCTTGCGGGCCATGATCTGAGCCACGCGCTGCGCGGCAGCGTCGGACAAGGTCATCACTTTGGGGCGCGGACGAGGGGTCGTTGTCATTCGTAAATGGTCCCGGATCGATAGAACTGCCTATTCGCAGTTCACCTACATATAGGATGGTAGCGGCAGCGCACAACACCATTGCGCTGTCGTTCCGACTCTGACGCCCGTTTCCCCGGCGAAAGCCCGCAAGGCGACCCGGCACGAGTGCCGCCCCTGCGGAGGGCCGACGGCCCGTGAGCTCAAAGATGATGCGCAGACGAAGCGTGTTTGAACACCGCGATCGCCGCAGGCGATCCGGGAGCAAGGCGACCCGGCACGAGTGCCGCCCCTGCGGAGGGCCCACGGCCCGTGAGCTCAAAGATGATGC
>JAHJSN010000190.1 GCA_018830445.1 Alphaproteobacteria bacterium
ACCTACGAGAAGGGCATTCGGATCAAGAAGTCCGAGATGAAGCGCCTCGACATCGAAGGCGATGCGTTCCATCCTGAATGGAACTACACGATTAAACCAAGGCGCCACGACCCGTAGCGGTTATCGTTGAAGGTGTCCTAACGAGGAATCGGAATGCTCTATGAACTTGTGAACTTTTCCGATGCTCTCGGTCCGCTCAACGTCTTCCGTTACATCACGTTCCGCACCGGCGGCGCGATTTTCACCGCCCTGATATTTGTCCTGCTGTTCGGCCCCGGTATCATCGACCTGCTGCGCGTGCGCCAGGGCAAGGGCCAGCCAATCCGCGAAGATGGCCCGCAAAGCCATCTTGCCAAGCGCGGCACGCCCACGATGGGCGGGCTGATGATCCTTTCCAGCGTCCTCGTTTCGACCCTTCTGTGGGCCAACCTGCAGAACATGTATGTCTGGATCGTACTCGCCGTGACCCTGACGTTCGGGTTGATCGGCTTCTACGACGACTACCTGAAGGTGACGAAGCAGACTGCTTCCGGCTTCTCCGGCCGGATTCGTCTCGGCGCCGAACTGGCCGTCGCCGGCATGGCGGCCTATTCCATGACGCTTCTTGCCAAGCCGGAATTCGCAACATCCCTGGCCTTACCCTTCTTCAAGGATCTTCTCTTGGAACTGGGGCCGTTCTTCATTCTTCTCGGAGTTCTCGTGATCGCCGGCGCAGGCAATGCCGTCAACCTGACCGACGGCCTCGATGGCCTCGCCATCGTCCCGGTGATGATCGCCGCAGCGACGTTCGGACTGATCGCCTACCTGTCCGGCAACTTCAAATTCGCCAGCTACCTGCAGATCCACTTCATCGAGGGAACCGGCGAACTTGCCGTTCTGTGCGGCGCATTGATCGGCGCCGGTCTCGGCTTCCTCTGGTTCAACGCACCCCCGGCGATGATCTTCATGGGCGACACCGGATCTCTCGCGCTAGGCGGCGCGCTCGGCTCGATCGCGGTTGCCACCAAGCACGAAATCGTTCTTGCCATCGTCGGCGGCCTGTTCGTTCTGGAAACGCTGTCAGTGATCATCCAGGTCACGTCCTTCAAGCTGACCGGCAAGCGCGTATTCCGCATGGCCCCGCTCCACCATCATTTCGAACAGAAGGGCTGGAAGGAATCGACCGTCGTCGTCCGGTTCTGGATCATTTCCGTCGTCCTGGCGCTGATCGGGCTGGCAACGCTGAAATTGCGCTAGCGCGGTTGCTGGTGGGCAACCGAAGCGCAAACCAAGAAGCGCGGTTGCTGGTGGGCAACCGAAGCGCAAACCAAGAAGCGCTGTAACCGGCCCCACACAGCTTTAGGACATGCCTATCCCCTTAAAACCGGCGCATCGTATCTTGGCTGTCCTCCGCAATTGAACAAACAACTCCATGGCGAATTTCGCAGGCCGTCACGGATGCCGCCCCTGGATGGCCGGTTCAAGACCGGCCATGGAGTGGGTCGGTTAGCCGCCGTTCCGGTGCTAACGGGATAGGCATGACTTGAGGAGGTGTGGCCCGCACAAGCCTGCGCAGCCTTGGCGCATTGAGCGTTGCGGAGGATCGTCATGCGCCGGTTGTCGCGACCGCAGGGAGCGATGGGCAACCGAAGGCGCAAGAAATGCAGCGCCGGTTGTCGCGACCGCAGGGAGCGATGGGCAACCAAAGGCGCAAGAAATGCAGCATCGTTGCCGGCCGTCTCCTGAGTATTAAACTGTTTTGGCAACAATCGACCCTTTCGCGGTAAACTCCAGCCATGATTCGCGCGACAACGTTTGCCGGAAAAACCGTTGCAGTGTTCGGCCTCGGCGGCTCGGGGATAGCTGCTGCCCAATCGCTCGTTGCCGGCGGTGCACAAGTCATCTGCTGGGACGACGGCGAGGCTGGCCGCGCGCGCGCCGAAGCGGCAGCTCTAGAAGTCTGCGATCTCAAGGCTGCCGACTGGTCGAAGATTTCTTCCCTCGTCCTGGCCCCCGGCGTACCGCTCACCCACCCGAGACCGCACTGGACCGTCGAACTCGCCAAGGGGCGCAACGTCGAAATCATCGGCGACGTCGAAATCTTCGCGCGCGAACGCGCCGCCCATGCACCCGACGCCCCCTTCATCGCCATCACCGGCACCAACGGCAAGTCGACCACGACCGCGCTGACGGCCCACCTGCTCAGCCACCTTGGCTTCGACGTGCAGATGGGCGGCAACATCGGCCGTGCCATCCTGACACTCGAACCCCCGGCTCCAAACCGCATTCATGTGGTCGAGATGAGTTCCTATCAGATCGATCTGACACCGACGCTTTCGCCGAGCATCGCCGTGCTCTTGAACATCACCCCCGATCATATCGACCGTCACGGAACACTTGCACATTACGCCGCCGTGAAGGAACGCCTGCTCGCCGACGCGGACGCCTGCGCCGTTGGCATCGACGACAGCCTCACTGCGTCCGCCGCAAATCGCGTTTCACCCTCAGAAAGGCTTTACGCTTTTACCGCCGGCCAGGGCGCCCGCGCGATCCCGCGTCTCTACGCCATCGGCCAGAGCCTGTTCGTTCACGAGTTGGCCGGCGCCTATGCTTCAAGCGAACAGATTGCCAGCCTCGAAGCCATCGGTTCACTGCGCGGCCGCCATAACGTGCAGAACGCGCTTGCCGCCCTGACCGCCATCCGCGCACTCGACGACCTCGCGACCGCAGGCAAAGCCGCTCTGCGCAACATGAATGACGCCGGCGAAAAAACGGTCTGGCTCCCGCCGCGCCTTGCCGACGGCTTGCAAAGTTTCCCCGGCCTGCCGCACCGCCTCGAACAAGTCGGTCGAGCCGGGCGCGTGCTGTTCATCAACGATTCCAAGGCCACCAACGCCGAAGCCACCGAAAAAGCGCTTGCTTCGTTCGATGGCGGCATCCACTGGATTGCCGGCGGCCAGCCCAAATCGGGCGGCATCGCCTCACTCGAAACCCTGTTTCCGCGCATCGCGAAAGCCTACCTCATCGGAGCCGCCGAAGCCGAGTTCGCAGAAACACTTCAAGGCAAGGTTGCTTACGAGCGCTGCGGCACGCTTCAAACCGCTCTTGCCATGGCCGCCGGCGATGCCGCTGCCTCCGATGCCGCTGAGCCCGTTGTCCTGCTGTCGCCCGCCTGCGCCTCTTTCGATCAATTCAAGAACTTCGAAGATCGAGGCGACGCCTTTCGCCAGATGGCTCAGGAAATCGTCGGGAAAGGGGGCGACGAATGCAGATGACACGCGCCGACCGCAGCCGGCTGGCCGAGTGGTGGTTTACGGTCGACCACGTACTTATCGTTGCGATTCTGGTTTTGATGTTGTCCGGGCTCGTGCTGTCGCTTGCCGCAAGCCCCGCCATCGCCCAGAAGAAAGAGCTGGCGACGTTCTATTTCTTCGAGCGTCACATCGTCTTCACCATCCTAGGTTTCGTGATGATGATCGCCCTGTCGTTCATGCCCCCGTCGATGGCACGACGCGCCGCGGCGGTATTGCTCGTCGGCTCGATTGCAGCACTTGTCTGGGTCCTCCTCGATAGCGACACGATCAACGGCGCGCGCCGATGGCTCTCGGTTGCTGGTTTGTCGGTCCAGCCCTCTGAATTCGCAAAGCCCGCGACGGTCATGATAATCGCCTGGCTGTTTGCCGAAGCCAAACGCGTGCCGGATATGCCGGCCATGCCGATGGCGCTTGCATTGGGCGCACTCGTATGCGGACTGCTGATCCTGCAGCCCGATGTCGGCCAGACTGTCCTCCTTGCCGGCGTTTGCGGCGCCATGTACCTTCTCGCCGGTCTGCCGCTGGCCGGCGCAGCGGTCCTGATCGGCGTCGGATTTTGCGGATTGATCGCGGCGTATTTTGTGTTTCCCCACGTTCACGACCGCATCGACCGCTTCATCAATGCCTCGGCGGAACTCAACTCCCAGGCCTCGCGCGCCTTCGATTCATTTGCCCAAGGCGGCTTCTTCGGCCGAGGCCCGGGGGAAGGCACCATCAAGACGCGCTTTCCCGACGCCCATACCGATTACATTTATGCTGTTCTCGCCGAAGAATACGGTGCGATCGCATGCCTTGCGCTTGCCGCCTTGTTTGGCTTCATCGTAATCAAGGCTCTGATCTCTGCGCTCGATGAGCCCCGCGCCGCCAATCGGCTCGCCATCCAGGGCCTCGCCATCATGTTCGGTCTTCAGGCACTTATAAACATGGGAGTCAACGTCGGTCTTCTGCCAGCCACCGGCATGACATTGCCGTTCATATCCGCTGGCGGCTCGTCGATACTTGCGATTTCCATCACACTGGGCATGTTGTTGGCGCTGACACGGCAACGAGCCGACTCTGCCAGCTACGAATTGCCTGAATTCGCCATGAACAACGCCACTGGCGGCGCAGCATTCGGCAAGCACTGAACCTTGGGCGCGGACAAAATATAATGCACAACGACAATACGCCCTGCGTCCTGCTCGCCGCCGGCGGAACCGGCGGCCATCTTTTTCCAGCGTTTGCACTGGCTGAGGAACTCGGCCGTCGCGGTTATCTCGTCGATCTCGTCACCGACATGCGCGGCGACCGCTACGGCACCGGTTTCCCGGCCCGCAAGATCCACCAGATTCCGTCAGCCACCCTGACCGGAAAATCACCCGTCGCCGTAGCGCAGACGGTTTGGACACTGTCGAAGGGCATCGGCGCCGCGGTGGGTCTGCTCGGCGAGATCCGCCCATCCGTCGTCATCGGGTTCGGCGGCTATCCGACCTTTCCGCCGTTGATGGCCGCCAAGCTTCGCGGCATCAAGACCGCGCTCCACGAACAAAACGCCGTCCTCGGCCGCGCCAACCGTCTGCTCGCCGCCAGGGTCGACGCCATCGCCACCTCCTTCGAGCACGTCAAGCACCTCGAAGGCCCGCTCATCGAAAAGGCACGCCTGACCGGCAACCCGGTCCGCGACGTGGTCATCGAGTACGCATCGCGCCCATACTGGACCCCGGACAGCTCCGACGACGTCAAGCTGCTGATCTTTGGGGGGTCGCAGGGAGCCCGGTATTTTTCCGATACGCTCCCGCCTGCGATGGCGAAATTGCCGCATTCGCTGCGCCAGCGCCTGCGCGTCGTCCAGCAGGCCCGCGAAGAGGACGTCGAACGCGTCCAGCAGGCTTACGCAGCGCTTGGAATTTCCGCCGAAGTCGCGCCGTTCTTTGCCAACCTGCCTGAAATCATGGCAGATTCGCACCTTGTCATCGGTCGGGCGGGAGCTTCCACCGTCTCCGAATTGACCGTGATCGGGCGGCCTTCCATCCTGGTGCCGCTTCCCCACGCCGTCGACAATGATCAGCTCAACAACGCCCTGACACTTGCCAAATCAGGCGGAGCTTGGTGTATCGAGCAGAAAGATCTCGATGTGGATCGGTTGGCTGTTGAGCTTGAACGCCTTATTGGTGATCCCAAGCTGCTGTTAAATGCGGCCCATGCCGCGCGCAGCCAGGGCAGGCCCGATGCGGTCAAGCGGCTCGCTGATCTTGTTGGCGAACTCGCGATGTGATTTTGACGGGTGGGGGCACTCGCTTCGGAATCAGACTAAGTTGCCCGGGTCTTGTCAGCGACTTGCATCGACAGCCTTTTGAGCGCATGCCTTCGGCCCTATCCGGCTCGACAGGCACTTTGAGGGAACGAAACGAATGGAAATGCCCAGCCAGATTGGCACCTTCCACATCATCGGTGTCGGCGGCATCGGCATGAGTGCCATCGCCGAAATACTGATCGACAAGGGGTATTCCGTCCAGGGCAGCGACCAGAAGGACTCTGCCAACGTCAAGCGCCTGCGCGCGCGCGGCGTGCGCGTCTTCGTCGGCCACGACGCAGTCAACCTTGTCGGCGCCCGTCAGGTCGTGATTTCGAGCGCGGTCAAGGACGGCAACCCGGAACTCGAAGCCGCCCGCAAGCGCGGCCTGCCGATCATCCGCCGTGCTGAGATGCTCGCCGAACTGATGCGGCTCTATTCCACGATCTCCGTGACCGGCACCCACGGCAAGACATCGACCACCTCGATGATCGCCCACATCCTGACATCGGCCGGCATCGACCCGACCGTCATCGCAGGCGGCATCATCAACGACTGGGGCACCAACGCCCGCCTCGGCCAAGGCCCGTGGATGGTTGTCGAGGCCGACGAGTCCGACGGAACGTTCCTGCGCCTCCCGACCCAGATCGGCGTCGTGACCAACGCCGATCCCGAGCATCTGGATTATTACGGCGACGTCGCGACCATGAACGCGGCCTACGAAACCTTCATCCAGAACATCCCCTTCTACGGACTGCTGATCGCCTGCATCGATCACGCCGTCGTTGCCGCGATGATAGCGCAATTGGATATGCGCCGCGACGGCCGCCGGCTCTTCACGTTCGGACAGTCGCCCAAGGCCGATATCCGCCTGACGGCAATGTCGTCCGATGGCCACGCCAGCATTCTCGATGTCGAACTGAGTGCCCGCGTCACCGGCGGTGAGCCGCGCCGCCTAACTGGTCTGCGTCTCAACGCCCCTGGCCGCCACAACGCACTCAACGCGCTGGCCGCAATCGGTGTCGCGATTGCCGCCGGCGTCGGTGACGACGCACTGCGCAAGGCCCTGGCGAGCTTCTCCGGCGTCAAGCGCCGTTTCCAGCTCACCGGCCAGTGGAACGGCGTATCGATCTATGATGATTACGCCCACCATCCCGTCGAGATCGCCTCCGTCCTGGAAGCGGCCCGCGCCGGAGCCAAGGGCCGCGTTGTCGCGGTGTTCGAGCCGCACCGCTACTCCCGCGTCCGGAGCCTTTATCCAGAATTCTGCGCCTGCTTCAAGAACGCCGACAGCGTCATTGTCGCTCCGCTCTACACCGCCGGCGAAAGCCCGGTTGAAGGCATCGACCAGCACACGATCGCCGAAGGCATCCGCAAGACCGGCCACGGCTCCGTTCTGGCCATCGACGATCCGCGCGACATCACCAGCCTGATCCACCGTTACGGTCGGCCCGGCGACATGGTCGTATGCCTTGGTGCGGGAACTTCGACCGAATGGGCCAACGCTCTTCCGGTCTGGCTGGGCGACGCACCGCGCATGGCCGGGGAGTAGGCCTTGTGGCATTCCCCGACCTGACCGGCGAGATTTCCGCCCTGCTGCCCAATCTTCGCGGGCGCCTCAAGGCCAATGCCGAACTATCCGAGATCACCTGGTTTCGCGTCGGCGGTCCCGCGCAACTCCTGTTCACCCCCGCAGACGAAGCCGACCTCGCCGAATTCCTCAAAGCCGTTCCCTCCGACATGCCCGTCTTCCCGCTCGGCCTCGGCTCCAACCTGCTCGTTCGCGACGGCGGCGTGCCCGGTGTCGTCATCCGGCTCGGACGTGGCTTTGGCGGCATCGAAATCCTCGACGGCCACCGCCTGCGCACAGGCACCGCAGTGCCCGACGTCAAGGTTTCCCGCGCCGCCGCCGAGGCAGGGATTGCCGGACTGCACTTCTATCGCGGCATTCCCGGTTCGATTGGTGGCGCCCTGCGCATGAACGCCGGCGCCCATGGCGCGGAAACCAAGGACGTCCTCGAATCCGCCCGCGCCGTCGACCGGCAGGGCAACGTCCACGATCTCACACTTGCGGACATGGGCTTCACCTACCGCCACAGCGACGTTCCCGACGACTTCATCTTTACGTCTGCGACCTTCAAGGGAACCCCCGGCGACCCGGTTGCAATCCAGAAGGAAATGGAAGAGGTCGCCGATTACCGCGAGAAGAACCAACCGATCCGCGAACGCACCGGCGGTTCGACCTTCAAGAACCCGCCCGGCCACAGCGCCTGGAAACTCATCGACGCCGCCGGCTGCCGCGGTTACCGCGTCGGCGGCGCGAGCGTCTCCCAAATGCATTGCAACTTCCTCATCAACGACTTGGGCGCTTCCGGTGAAGACCTCGAACGGCTCGGCGAAACCGTCCGCGCTCGCGTGATGGCGAATTCCCGCATCGAGTTGAACTGGGAAATCATCCGCCTCGGCCAGCCCCGCGCCGGCCATGCGACCGGCGAGGCGCTTGCCCTGCCAGCCGAAAGCGATGCCAAATCCTGACCGACGGGTCAGCCCACGGGAATCCGCCATGAGCACCATCGGCACACCACCGCCACGCACGAGAACCAACGTCGCCGTCCTTATGGGCGGCTGGTCGGCCGAGCGCGAAATTTCTTTGCGCTCCGGCGAAGCTGTCGCTGCCGCCCTCACCGGCGAAGGCTATTCGGTCACCCGCATCGACGTCTCCCGCGACATCGCCGCCCGCCTCGCCGGCCTGCAACCGGAAGCCTGTTTCAACGCCCTCCACGGCGAATTCGGTGAAGACGGTTGCATCCAGGGCATTCTCGAATGCCTCGAAATTCCCTACACCCACTCCGGCGTCCTTGCTTCCGCACTCGCCATGCACAAGGAGCGCGCCAAGGATGTCTTGCGCCGCGCCGGGGTCCCGGTCGCCGATGCGAAGCTGGTCACCCGGGCCGAAGCCGCCGCTGGCCACGTCCTGCCTCCTCCCTACGTCGTCAAACCCGTCGCAGAAGGTTCGAGCGTCGGCGTTACCATCGTCCGCGATGGCGACTTGCCTCCCAAGGCTGTCGCCGAAGGCGGCCCCGCCGACCAGCTCGTCATGGTCGAATGCTACATCGCCGGCCGCGAACTGACCTGCGCCGTGATCGGCGGCTGCGTCTCGGCAATCACCGAGATTCTGCCGGCCGAAGGCATGGCCTTCTACGATTTCCAGTCGAAATACGCTCCCGGCGGCTCCCGCCACCAACTTCCGGCCAGTCTTTCACCGGATGTTAACCAATTGATCCGGAAATACACGCTGGCGGCGCATCATGCGTTGGGCTGCCGGGGTGTAAGCCGGGCGGACTTCCGTTTCGACGATACCCCGGGCGGCACCGGCGAATTGGTGTGCCTCGAGGTCAATACTCAGCCAGGCATGACAGCCACCTCGCTCGTTCCCGAGTTGGCGGGCTACGCTGGCTGGTCGTTCGGCGAACTCGTTCGCTGGATCGTCGAGGATGCGAGTTGCAAAAGGTAGCTGACGCTTCGAATTTCCCCCGGCATGCGGTAGGTCCGCAAGCCCCGGGATCTGCCGCCCGCAACGCCTCCGCAACCCAATCGAATGATGACCACAATCCGCAGCGATCGAAGCGGGCGGTCATCGCACGCAAGCTTGCATCGCTGTCCGCCGCTTTCCTGGCGGCAACCATCCTCTCGAGCATTTTTGCCAGCGATGCCGGTCGCATGCGCATGCTGTCGAGCGCGGTTCCCGAAATCGGTAGCGTTATCGCATTTGCCGGTTTCGGCCTCGATCAGGTGACTCTCAAGGGCCAGCGGTACGCCCTGGTAGCCGATATCTTCGAGGCCCTCGACCTGGAAAACACCAGGACGTTCGCCGACTTCGATGCCGCCGCAGCCAGGACCCGGATCGAAGCCATCTCCTGGGTAGCGACCGCCGAATTGCGTCGCGTCTATCCCAGCCAACTCGTTGTCGACATCACGGAACGCAAGCCTTTCGCACTCTGGCAGGAAGCCGACGGCCGGACCTCACTGGTCGACAGGGATGGCCGCGTCCTCTCCAGCATGGGACGCCATGATGCCCCCCAGGGCCTGGTCCGCATCAAGGGCGCCGGCGCCCCTGAAGCCGCCTCCGGACTCTGGGAAGATCTCGCCCGCTATCCGAAATTCGAAGCACTCCTCGAGGAGGCCGCACGCATCTCCCGGCGACGTTGGTCGCTCAATCTGAAGAACGGCGCCGTCATCGAACTTCCATCCGGCGCGGTTTCTGCCGCGCTGCAGCGGTTGCATGATTGGCCCGGCTTCGAAGGCATCAGCCAACGCGGCAATACCATCGTCGACATGCGCACCGCCGGCCGCATCGCCATCAGGCCAACTGAACCCGTCGAGCCCATCGCTCAACAGCACATTGGCCCGAGAAATATATCCGACCTTCTGGAACCCGCGGGCTGATCCACCCCGGAGTTTCAATACCGCTTCCGCGACCGCACAAGGGATCGAACAAGACGACGTCTCCTGATCAACGAAGGTGTTTCGCGTGCTTGGTAATGAAAAACAAAACCGCCCCTCTGGCCCGCTGGTCGGTTTTCTCGACATCGGCTCGTATAAGAACTCTTGCCTGATCGTTGTCCCCGACAGAGCCCGCCACCGCTCGCCGCTGGGTGCGACCATCGTCGGCGCCTCTTGCATGCGCTCGCGCGGCATCAAGTCCGGCGTCGTCAGCAACCTCGCCGAAGCCGAACGCGCGGTGAAGGCTTGCGTCAGCGAGGCCGAACTGATGGCCGGTGACACGCTTGAAACCATAAACGTCGCATTTTCCTGCGGTCGGCTCGAAAGCGACTCGTTCCGCGCCAATGCGGAAATTCCCAGCGGCGTCGTTTCAAGAGGCGATATCGCCCGCTGCCACAGGGCGGGTCGCTCGTTTGCGGTTCGCGAAGGCCGCCGCCTCGTTCACATGAACGAAATGAACTACCGCCTGGACGGACAGACCAGCACCCTCACTCCGCTTGGCATGGCCGCCCGGCACCTGACTGCAAGCCTGCACACCGTAACAGCCGACCCTGCGCCGCTGCACAACCTGGAAATGCTCGCTGCCCGCTGTTTCCTCAAGATCGGTCGGCTTATCGTCGCTCCGTTCGCGAGCGCCATTGCCGCCGCCAGCCCGGAAGAGCGCCAGCTCGGCATCACCGTGATCGACATCGGCGGCGGCACCGTCAAAATCGCTCAGTTTGCCGATGGCTGCTTCGCCAACACCAGCGTAATGCCCGTCGGCGCCGACCACATCACCGGCGATATCGCCCGCAGACTTCAGACTCCGTTTGCAGAAGCCGAGCGAATCAAGGCTCTTTATGGCACACTAGTATCGGCGCAGTCTGATTCGCACATGACATTCTCCTACCCCCTCGCGGGTCATGAGGATGACGGAATGCACCACTCGAACAAGGCGCATCTCGCCGAGATCGTCTCACACAGGACCGCGATGATCGCATCGCTGATCCGCGAGAGGCTTGATCGCAGCGAGGTCGCCGAACTCGTCGGCGACAAGGTCGTCTTGACCGGTGGCGGTTCCGACCTGGTCGGAATGGCCGAATTCATGGCCAATCATCTTGGCCGCTCCGTAAGGGTGGCCAGACCATCCGCGCAGTTCGCGTTGCCGCAAAACCTGTCGGGACCCGGTTTTTCGACGGTCGTCGGCATGGTTGCCGCGGGGATCTCTCCGGCCGGCGCAACGATGCGGGTCGAGCACGGCGAAGCCCCGCCGCAAGGCTACCTGGGGCGGGTCGGACAATGGCTGATGACTGGATTGTAACGCGTCCTGAGCTGTCGCAGTTGGCAGCCCTGAATGTGGCCGGCGGCGAACCGCCGGCGAAGCGATGCGGGGGCGCAATGAACATCAAACTTGAATTACCGCAGCTGACCGATCTCAAACCGCGATTGACCGTGATTGGCATCGGCGGTGCTGGCTGCAATGCGGTCAACAACATGATCGCCGCCGGCTTGACGGGAGTCGAGTTCGTCGTCGCCAACACCGACGCCCAGACTCTCGAAGCTTCGAGCGCCGAACACCGCATTCAACTTGGCATCAGTTTGACCGAAGGCCTTGGCGCCGGCGCCAACCCGGAAATCGGCGAAGCTGCCGCCGAAGAAGCCATCGACGAGATCAAGGCGCAGATTTCCGGTTCCCATATGGTGTTCCTGGCCGCCGGCATGGGCGGCGGCACCGGCACCGGAGCCATCCCCGTCATCGCCCGCGTTTCCCGCGAAATGGGGATTCTTACGGTCGGGGTCGTCACCAAGCCGTTCCAGTTCGAAGGCAGCCGGCGCATGCGCATGGCCGAAGCCGGTATTGCAGAACTGCGCCGCAACGTCGACACGATGATCGTCATTCCGAACCAGAACCTGTTCCGGGTCGCCAACGAGAAGACGACGTTCGCTGAAGCCTTTCTTCTCGCCGACCAGGTTCTCTATTCAGGCGTCGCCTGCATTGTCGATCTCATCGTGCGCGAAGGCCTGATCAACCTCGATTTTGCCGACGTCCGCGCCGTCATGCGCAACATGGGCAGCGCCATGATGGGCACCGGCGAAGGCAGCGGCGAGCGCCGCGCCATCGAGGCTGCCGAAGAGGCGATCGCCAACCCGCTGTTGGACGACGTATCGCTGCAAGGCGCAAAGGGACTGCTTCTGTCGATCACCGGTGGCGCCAATCTCACCCTTTACGAAGTCGACGAAGCCGCCTCGAGAGTCCGCAAGGAAGTCGACCCGGAAGCCAATATCATCGTCGGCGCAACCTTCGACCACACCATGGAAGACCGCGTTCGCGTATCGATCGTTGCTTCAGGAATGGACACGTTGGCAGCAAATGCCGGACCGAACGCCGCCAGCAGCGGACTTGATGGCCTCGATGCTATTCGCAGGGCCCAGGATTCCAACGGCCTGCCACCTAACCTGCCGGTTCCACCGCCGGTTCCCGCCGATCGGTATCGTGCCAACGGCGAAGACCGCTCCCGCAGCAGGCAGCACGATTTCGGCGGCAGCGAAGCCGCCCATGCAGGCCATCGACAACCGGACAATTGGACATCGGTTGCGCCGCCCCGGGGCGAACCCGCTCCGGCACGCCACCCCGTCGACACACCAGTGGCCGTACCCGCCAACACCTCTGCTCTGTGGCGCTCTCCCGAAGGCGTGACGATCGAAACCGGCCCGGACAGCCAGCGGCAGGCAACCAGGCTGCCGCCACATGACGTCGCCGATATCAACGCCGGGAATCCTGATGGCACCTTCGAACCCCGGCAGACCGAAGCCATCCGCCGACAACCGCGCCGCCTGCTCGACGTCGAGGATTTCCCGCCTCACGCCCGTCGCGAATACTACGCCAAACGCGACCCGGAAACGGGTCGGCAGACATCGGCACAAGACGAACAAAAGGTGAGCCGCAAACAGCGGCTGATGGAACGTCTGACCGGTCGGTCGCGCAAGCAAAGTGATTCGGTTGATTCGCCCGTCGCGGAAGCGCACTACCGCAATGCACAAAACAATACACAGCAACATTCAGATCGAACCGACGAGGCAACCGGTTCCGGTCACGCTTCGCCGCCGGCATCTGCTGATGACAGACAAGCTTTTGAATTGCCGGTGTTTTTTGGTGGTTCGAAAGCCCGGCGTTAGTCACAATCGGCGTCGTTTCGCATAGTGTCGAATTCGCCGCATTCGGGTAACAGAATGTAAGAAAGCGTGATTTGTGCCGCCTGTGGCACAAGGGTATCGTCTGAATCGTTAACGGGCGATATCGAGTCGCTTTCCTTAGGTTGTGCAGCGAAATTCTGGGGTAGCTGCACAACGGATAGCGGTGAAATTTCGACCCTTCCTTAGGGGGTGGCTGGCCGTTGCATTGAGTGCAAAACGGCCGTTGCCTGGGCAGGCATCGAGGGACGACATTCATGTCGAATCGTTTTATCGGCTCGCGCCAGACTACGGTTGCGCGCGAGATCGAACTGACCGGCACGGGGGTGCACAGTGGAGCACCAGCATCGGTGATCTTGCATCCGGCAGAAGCCGATGCTGGTCTTCGCTTCTTAGTCACCAAACGTGGCCGCGTCGTTTCCGACATCGAAGCTAACGTTCATAACGTCAAGAACCTGACGTTGTGCACCGTGATCGGTGACGACGAAGGCAACACCGTCAGCACGGTCGAGCATCTTCTGGCTGCCCTGCGCGGTCTCTCTGTCGATAACTGCTACATCGAAATCGACAGCCAGGAAGTCCCCATCATGGACGGCAGCTCGGCGACGTTTGTCGAAGCCATCGATGACGCCGGACTGATGGAGCTCTCCGAGCAGCGCAAGTTTATCAAGGTTCTGAAACCCATCCGCGTCGAGGACGGCGACTGTTTCGGGGAAATCGCGCCGCACACCGGCTTCCATCTCGATGTCGAAATCGACTTCGAATCGCCGATCATCGGCCGCCAGCGCCTCGCCTACGAAATGGCGCCCGGCATCTTCCGCAACGAGCTGAGCCGCGCCCGTACCTTCGGGTTCATGCGCGACGTCGAGCACCTCTGGAAGAACGGCCTGGCCCTCGGCGCCAACTTGAACAACACCGTCGCAATCGGCGACGACCGTATCATGAATACTGAGGGGCTTCGCTATCCTGAAGAATTCGTCCGGCACAAGATGCTCGATGCCGTCGGCGATCTTGCTCTGGCCGGCCTCCCGATTCTTGGTGCGTTCCGTTCCGTACGCGGCGGCCACCGGCTGAATTCACTGGTCGTCAAGGCGCTTTTGTCCGATGTTTCCGCTTGGAGCATCGTTCAGGCACCGAAGGTCCGCGAAACTACCCCGGCAAGCTTCGCTTACCCAGCAGCATTTGCCGGTACATCGCACTGACACTACCTGCTAGTGTTCTGGATCAAACATTTGATTCCCGGGTGGAGGTCGTCAAATGTTTGTGAATCCAGAACACAATCGAAAGGTTGCCAAGTGTTCCGGGCTGAGTGTTCCGGGCTGACATTCAGGTTCCCGGCAGGGAACCATATGTCAGAGTCGGAGCACTAGGGTTGTGTTAGGGTGCGGTTTGAAAATCGGAGAGTGAGCGGCAATCTGCCTAATGGACTGCCACTCATTATCCATTTCGATAGAGGATGACTCCGCAGATCCGCTATGAGCTGACGGGAACTGCGTTAAACTTCGGTGCGGGTCGATTCTTTCCGTTACCGGCGCCGCGTGGCGCGGTATACGACTAACGACAGCAAGTGGAGCCGAAGTTGAGCCTCGTGAAGAAACCAAACAAGCGGATTACCGATCGGAACGGCCAAGCTGACCGCATGACGGGGCGCGTTCGCGTTTGGGCAATTGCCTTGCTGTCGGCGGCGACGCTGTCGGCCTGCGCCTCCTCGGGCAGCGACCTCTCCAAGGCATTGAACCCGGATCCGCCCGGAAAGATGTATACCGAGGCCGATGCCGCAATGAGCTCCGGCAAATTCAACAAAGCCGCCGCGAAATTCGAGGATCTCGACCGCGACCACCCGTATGCGCCCGAAGCGCGCCGCGCCGTCGTGATGGCGGCCTACGCATATTACAAGGCCGGCAAGAACCCCGAGGCAATCGCCTCCGCCCGCCGCTATACGACGATGCATCCAGGCACCAAGGAAGCGGCACTGGCCCACCACATCATCGCGTCGGCCTATTTCGACGAAATGAACGGTCCCAACCGCGATCAATCGACCACCCGCAAGGCGCTGCAGGAACTCGAAATCCTGCAAAGCCGCTACCCCGACAGCGAATACGCTGAAGTCGCGGCCAACCGCATCCGTCTCGCCAAGGACACGCTTGCCGCTTCCGAAATGGAGGTCGGCCGCTACTACCTTGAACGGCACAACTACGTGGCCGCCATCAACCGCTTCAAGACCGTCGCCACCGAATACCAGACGACCGCCCACGTCGAAGAAGCGCTGATGCGCCTGACCGAGTCCTACATGGCATTGGGAATCGTCAACGAAGCGCAGACAGCCGCCGCTGTCCTTGGGCACAACTTCCCGAACTCCCCGTGGTACAAGGATGCCTACACGCTGCTGGCCTCTGGCGGTCTGGCACCACGCGAGGACACCGGCTCCTGGCTTTCGAAAGCCTGGAAGAGCCTGCCGAGCCTGCCGAAATTCTCACTCGGCGGCCCTGGTTAGAGGTCTCGATCTCACGCTGATTCGAGGCGAAGATCGTCTCGCGTTAGTCAATCCAGAGCACGGATAACGACCTTCCTAGTGTTCTGGATCAAACATTTGATTCCCGGGTGGAGGTCGTCAAATGTTTGTGAATCCAGAACACAATCAAAAGGTTGCCTAGTCTTCTGGGCTGAGTGTTCCGGGCTGACATTCAGGTTCCCGGCAGGGAACCATAT
>JAHJSN010000191.1 GCA_018830445.1 Alphaproteobacteria bacterium
CGGCAACCACCTTGACGAACTTCTGAAAGCAGAGGGTACTAGTAAAATATTGAATCTAGTACCGCTTTTCGATCAGAAGTCCCTGAGAGCGGTTGACTGATGCGACACAGGGACTTCTGATCGGCGGTACTAGTGTTCCGGCTCCGACACTTGGTTCCCATTGCAGCACGCTATCGACCAAGTCTCGGTGCCATAAGGAACACGAGCAACACTATGATTCTAGTGTAGCTTTTGCACCAAACGTTTGGCAACGAGCCTAGCCGCAAGTGGGGACCAAACGTTAGGCGCGCCACACTAGACTCGCTTCTTTGTAAAGACGGCAAGATGACCGTGTCCCCGTCCAGGCGGCCATGGACCTTCGCGCAGTTTCCCTCATAATTTTCGAAAGCCCGCCATGAGCCCCACACACTCCCCGGAACCGCCGGCAAGCTCCACAAGTCGCCCTGCCTCGAAAGCCCCAAAAGCAACCATCGTCGTTGCCGAAGACGATAACTTCCAGCGCGCCCTCATTTGCGACCTGTTGGCCTCCCAAGGCTACGGCGTCGTGGCATATTCCGGTGGCGACGCAGCCCTGAAAATGGCCGCCATTCTGCATGCCGACATCCTCATCACCGACCTGATGATGGACCAAGGCGAAGGCATCGCGACCATTCTACGCGCGCAGGAAACGCTCCCCGACACCCGTCTTGTCGCCATCTCCAGTAACGCCCGATATCTCGAATACGCCAACAAGCTTGGTGCCCATTGCGTCATGAAGAAGCCGCTGCAAACCGCCAGAATACTGGCGAGCATCGACGCCATCTTATCGCAGCGAAAATGCCATCACGGCCCGAACAAGTCGGGACATCAGGCAGGGCGCGCGCCATGAGAAACCGCCGCCCGCATGACAGATTCGTTGGGATCGATCGCTTCCCTATCATCAAAAATGACGAGACGAACTGCACATTCACGAGTTCGTTCGCTGCAATCTAAACCAGGCGTTGACGACCGCTTTTCATAATCTGCGTGACGTTTCGCGGAGCAACTGACTTGTCATTCCCAGCACCGATCTCCAGCACCGGAGAGCCAGCGATCGACAGGGCCAATGCGCGCTGGATCAGACGCCTGGTAGCCTTCGCATTCCTGCTCGTCATTCTCTTGTGGACACTGGTCTTTCAGCAGGTCGTCGACGAGCGCTCAACCCAGCGCCGAAGCGTCACCGACAACCTCTCGAACATCGCCGTCACACTCTCCCACAACATTTCCCGCACGTCCGGCGAACTCGATACGCTGCTCCAGTTCATGCGCGCCATGCGCCGCTCAAAGGACCAGTCCGTTACCTGGCAGGAAATCGTCACCGAGGATTACACCCTCAACCGCCACACGGTGCAGATTGCCGTGATCGACAAGAACGGCATGATGGTCACCAGCACCAAGATGCTGAACCCCGGCAAACCCGTCGATCTCTCCGACCGCGAGCACTACCGTATTCACCGCGATGGCGCCGGCGACCATCTGTTCATCTCGAAGCCCGTTCTCGGCCGCGCATCCGGCAAATGGAGCGTCCAGTTTACGCGCCCATTGCTTGACGAAGAAGGCGGCTTCGACGGCGTCATCGTCATCTCCCTGGACCCTGCGAAGTTGACCCGGATCTACGGCAATCTCGACCTTGGAAAGCAGGGCGGTGTGGTCATTGTCGGAACCGACGACATCATCCGCGCGGGCACCGGCGACTACGCTTCGATGCTCGGAAAGACCTTCTCCAGCGGTCCGGTGCAACACGATCCGGGCAGCCACGGCGCCGCAGTCCGAACCGAGATCGAACACCACAATGGCACGACCCTGATCGCCGCCAAGACACCGATTGATGGATACCCGCTTCGGGTTATCGTGCTTGGCGGCTCGTCGTGGCTGATGCGGGTCTATGCCCTTGTCCTGGGCGCCATCCTGTTCACGGCACTGGCTGTCTATGCCTGCTACGAGGCTATCCGCTACCGGCTGCGTGAGAACTCGCTGCTGCACGAGCAGAACCGCTTCCTCGTCGAAAAGCAGGTCGCTGAGGCGGCCAGCAGGGCGAAGGGGGAGTTCCTGGCGGTGATGAGCCACGAAATCCGCACTCCGCTCAACGGCGTGCTTGGCGCGCTCGAACTGATCAAGACGGAACCGCTTTCGCCCACTGGCAAACGCCATCTCGATATTGCCGCCACCTCCGGCGAATACCTGCTCTCCCTCATTGACGACATTCTCGTTTTCTCGAAACTGGAGGAAGGCCAGCTCAAGTTCGAGGAGAACTCGCAATCGCTGCAGCAGATCTTCGAAAGCCTGGAATCCCTCTTCAGGCCACTGACCGAAAAGGCCGGAAACGCATTGATACTCGATGTATCAGAAGGCCTGCCGGCGGCGATCCTTGTCGATGCCGTCCGCCTCCGCCAGGTGCTGATCAATCTGCTCTCCAACGCCAACAAATTCACCAGCAAAGGCTCCATTACGCTGACCGGCGAACTGCGTGCCCGCGACGAACAAACCGTCACAATGAGATTTGCCGTAAACGACACGGGGATCGGCATTCCAGCCGAAAAGCAAGGCGTCATCTTCGAGAAGTTCAAATCGCTCGACTCGACATTTTCGCGGCGCACCGACGGCACCGGACTTGGCCTTGCCATCTGCGACGAGATCGTCCGCGCCATGGGCGGCCAGATCGAAGTTGAGAGCGAGTACGGCAAGGGCAGCAGTTTCTTCTTCGAACTCACGTTCAAGATCACCGAGGAGGTGGCCAAAATCTCCGCGGCCGAAGCCAACCACGAAACCGCCGCGCCACGCCGCCTGCGTATCCTTCTTGCCGAGGACAACCCCACCAACGCCTATATCACCACGCAGTACCTGATCACCGATGGTCATGAGATCGTCCACGCCGAAAACGGAAACGAGGCGGTCAATCACGCCCGGCAGAAACTGTTCGACCTCATCTTGATGGACATCTCGATGCCCGAGAAGGACGGCCTGACCGCTGCACGCGAAATTCGCGACATGGACGGCCCCAACCAATCGACTCCGATCATTGCGCTCAGCGCCCATGCAGCCTCGGGCACCGAGGATCACGTGACAAAGGCCGGCATGAACGCGTATCTGACCAAACCCATCCGGCGCACCCGGCTCATCGAGGCAACCCGCAGACTTGCCGTCCCGCGCGCCTTCCCGCAGCAACTCGACATGGCCCCGTGCGAACCCGTTATCGAATTCAGCGAACTCTCCGAGTTCTTCCAGGATCGCAACATCGACGCCGGTTCCCCGTTGATGACGATTTTTGTCACCGAACTTGAGACGAAGCGTGCCACCATGGCCCACCTGCTCGAGACGCGCGACCAGCACGCCGCAAAGCAACTCGCTCACGCCATCTTCGGCAGCGCCTCCACGGTCGGTGCGGCTCGCCTGGCCTCGATCTGCAAGCACATCGAGAACCAGGCTGAAAGTGCCGAAACCTTCGATTGGGCACTGCTCGATGCCGCCGTTAAGGCACTCGACGAAACGCTTGCCGAGTTCCGCGTCATTATCGCAGCCAATAAAGCCCCTCCCGCGACCAGCTACGCGCTGACAGCTTGAGCGCCTGCCCCCTCGCTGGAGGTATGTGCACCCGCCCCGGGCTCATCCATGAACCACGGCTTCACGCTGGTCCCCTTTTTGATCGAGTACATGTAGAAGACGGGAAGGTTCGAGGGAAAGATCGGCCGCATCTCGCTGCCGTTGAACGTCACGAAGATGGACTTCGGAAAAATCCGCTCGACGGCAACCCGCTCACGCATGTTCATCCAGTAATAGCGTGCCGCGCCGTCGGCAGGCCGCCCGTGACCGCGGTACCACTTCTCCGCACAGCCAACGAGTTTAGCGATCATCGCCGCGGCCTCTTCCGGTGCCACCGGCGGAACTTCGCCCTGGCGGACTCTCGAAGCAGCCACCACATCGCTCAGCCGCCGCACCGCGAATTCTTCCCCGCAGTCCGCCCTCAGAGACCCCAGATACTCTTCCACATCGCCAGCAGCATGCCCGTTCAAGGCTGCGTGCGTATCGGTATAGAGAATATCGAATTCGGCACCCGGCTCATAGACATCTGCGATCTTCCGCCCAAGGTCCGACAGATAGCCGATGCAGGCCCGTTCACTCGCCCCGGTTTGCGAACGAAAACCTTTACCCCAATAAAGTACGAACGGCACCGGATTTCCCGATACGACCGCCTTCGCGACGAAATCCTGCAATAAGCCGGCATCAGACGGTTGCGACCGTTTGAACCGCCAGGTGTTGAAACTTTTCAAGACTTCTTCGACCAGTTTCTCCTTCGCGCACGACGTCTTCTCTACGCAACTCACAGGCTGATAATTCATCTTGCATCCAACATTTTTGACTGCACTAACCAACGCGTCTCCAAGTCCTTCCGGACCCGCACGCACACAACTGACGCCTCGATCCCAGGAACACGCTTAGCGTGTACTGTCTTGACAAAACAGCCATTCACAGCGTTAATTCCCCCAGTCATTAGTGACTTGTTAATCGTCCAAATAGCTGAGAAAAACAGTTACATCAAGCACTCTGTGGCGACCGCTTGTCGGCTTTTGATCATAAGTTCGAGTTACACGCAAAGGTTGCATATGTACGTTGAGCCGAAGTTTCTTGCCTGTGGAGATTCCGCTCTGAGCGTTGAATTTGGAGACACCATCGACATCGAGGTCAACGCCCGCGTCCTAACACTCGACCGCTCCGTATCCCGTCAACCGATTGCGGGCATCACCGAAACCGTTCCGACCTATCGATCCCTGCTCATTCATTACGACCCGCTGCAAACGACATTCGCCGAATTGCAGCGCGATCTTCTCCCTCGATTGAAAACGGAGGACCTGTCGGGAATTGCAACGAACCGGGCTTGGTCCGTTCCCGTCGTCTATGGCGGGGAATTCGGAATAGATCTCGAAATGATTGCTATCGAGAAGCAGATAACGACCGCCGAATTGATCGAACGGCACTCCACCAGGGACTATCGCGTTTGCATGATCGGTTTCATGCCGGGCTTCGCCTACCTCGGCGGCCTCGATGAGCGCCTCGCCACCCCAAGACGCAAACAGCCCCGCCCAGCAGCACCGCGCGGCACGATCTCGATTGGCGGCGAGCAGACGGCACTGCAATCCGTCCCCGGCCCCAGCGGCTGGCACTGGATCGGCAGAACGCCGCTCGATGTCTACGCCCCCGATCGCAATCCAATGTGCCTTCTCGAACCAGGCGACATCATCCGCTTCTACCCCATCGAACGACGTGAGTGGGCAGCCGAAACACGCCGCTGCGAAGCCATGATCCGCGAAACGCTCCAGTAGCCCGCATAAGGAAAACCAACATCGTGAGCGTCCTCAAGGTGATCACTCCCGGAATTTCCACCATCCAGGACCACGGCCGCTTCGGCCTGCAGCGCTATGGCGTTGCGCCCGCCGGCGCCATGGATCGAACCGCCCTGCGACGCGCAAATGAACTTGCCGGCTGCAAGCCTGGAACGCCGACCGTCGAAACCGGCCCGCTTCCGGCAACCTTCGAAGTCTCAGGCGCGCCGATCCGCATCGCCGTCACCGGCGCCCCCCGGCAGGTATCGATCTCCGGCAGGCAAGCGGCGCTCGACCAGACCCACCTCCTTCGCGACGGCGAACGCCTCGCCATCGGCAGCGCTCGCGGCGGCATGTTCTCCTACATCTCGTTCGAAGGCGGATTGCTCACCGAAGCGCAACTCACCAGCAGCTCGCTTGACGAGCGCGCCGGCTTCGGCAGCCCCTTCAAGCGACCCTTGCAGACCGGCGATTTTCTTGAAGTAACGCCAGCCACCATCTGGCCCAGTGAACGCAGCGCCGCAATCCCGTCTTCAGGGCTTTCGCAACGAAACGTCATACGTGTCATCCTCGGCCCTCAGGACGACTATTTCTTTCCCGAGACCATCGATCAGTTCCTCAACACCCGATGGCGCGTTGGCCTGAACTCGAACCGAATGTGCTTCACCCTTGATGGCCCGCTGCTTGCCCACGCCAAGGGTTACAACATCGTCTCTGATGGTACCGTGCGGGGGTCGATCCAGATCGCCGGCGACGGTCAACCCTTCGTTCTGCTCGCCGACCGCGGCACTGTCGGCGGCTACCCCAAGATCGCAACGCTGGCGACCGTCGACATGGACCGTTTCGTACAGATCCCAGCGGGCGGCGAAGTCCGCTTTGAAGCCGTCTCCGTCGAGCGCGCCCAGGCCCTGTTGCGAACACAGGCCAGCCGCGGCACACCCGCCATGCGCGACGCCGGCACGGTTACCGTGTTGAATGAAGCCGCGCTCTCGTCCGCCAATCTTGCTGGAGCCGCAACCAACGCCCTCGAACCGGCCGCCTTTGAGTATTAGAGCGTGTCAGACCTTGTGGGGCGTCGCGCCTTAATTGACCAGTTGGTGCGGCACGTTCCGTGTCAATTAAGGCGCGCTGAACGCCACACTAAGCCATTGTTTTCGCTAGTGGCCTTCATGTCTCGCCGAAATCGTCAGCGGTTGCGGCCAGCACACCGATTTAGGCGAGACAGGCCACTAGGCGGAACCACGACGCGGCACGGCCTCACTTGAGGATCATCAACACGCCGATCCCCAGCAGCGTGAACAGCACCACTTTCCTGAATCGCGCCACCGAAATCATCCTGCGCACGCTCACCCCGATCGAGGTGCCGATCAGCGCAGGTACGATCGCCGCCAGCGAGCCAGCCGCAAGCGTCACCGTCAGGATGCCCGACAAATAGAGCCCAAGGCTCAACACCACCGTCGACACGATGACGCCGATGTTGATCGCCTGCACCGTGCGGTCCGCGTCGAGCTGGAGCGACATGACGTAGGGCAGCAACGGCACCACCTGCGAACCCGTAAGCCCTGTGATGATTCCGTTGAGAAATCCCGCCGGAGCCTGTAGCGGCTGGCGCAAATTGGCACCGAGCGCGAATTGCGGACGCGCCATCGCGAACGCTACATAGAACAGGATCACCCCGCCCAGCACCTTTGTCGCCACCGCCTGGTCGACCCACAACAGCATTGCCAATCCTGCCGCGATCCCAGGCACCATTGCCAGATACATCGGATAGAACCTTGCGGCCGTCTCCTTGAGGTAGCCTGTCGTCACCACAAGAGTGATGTTGGTCGCGATTGCCGGCGCCAGCACGATCGCCATCGCCGGCTTCAACCCGATCGAAAGCACCAGAAACGGCAGCGCGCACGACGCATAGCCGAGCCCGGTCGCACCCTTGATGATGCCCGCCAGGAACAATCCCGCAGCGGCAATCGCAAGGCCAAACGGTTCCATTATCCGGGAATGCCCCTCTCGCAGCCAGCCGCGGCGAACAAAATCTCGCCAGCCCGTCAACGCTGTTTAGGCGCACCCATTGCCAAGTGCAATGCATCCTGTTCCGTCATCAGGAACGGGATCGCTGAAAACAGCGAACGCAGGCACCCGCCTAGACGGCAAATCCAACGCGCGGTTTGCCTGGTGTCAAACCTTGCGAACTACCCCAGACGCTGCAACGCCACCGACAGCCGCTCGATCCGGCCTTCGAATTCCTCGACGCGTTCGCGAGCCGTCTCCACCGCCTCGGGGTTGGCCTTGGCGACGAACTGAGGATTGTCGAGCTTGGCCTTCTCCTTGGCCAGAAGATCCTTGGTCTCATCGACCTCCTTGGCGAGACGGGCTTTCTCCGCCGCCATGTCGATGACGCCTTCGAGCGGGATCGCCGCAGTCGTCCCGCCGGTCACGATCAGCGCCGCTCCCTTCGGGGCAACGTCGACGAAATCGATCTCGTCGTCGAGCCGGGCGAGCCGTGCGATGGTATCCTCGTGACGCTCGGCGCGCTCGCGCAGCTTCTTGCCGGCGGCGACGAGAACCAGCGGCACCTTCGCGCCGGCAGGAACATTCATTTCGTTCCGGACCGAGCGGACTTCCTGAACGAGTTCGACGATCCACCCGATTTCCTCATCCGCCTGCGCGTCAGCAAAACCGTCGAGTTCAGGCCACGCCGAAAGCGTCAGCAGCGACGTGCGGTGTTCGCCATGTTCGACCATGTGCGTCCACAGCTCTTCGGTGATGAACGGCATGAACGGGTGCAGGATCTTGAGAATCTGATCGAGCGTCCAGGCAACACACGCCCGTGTCTCCGCCTTCTCGTGTTCGTCGTCGCCGGAAAGCTGCGGCTTGATGAGCTCCAGGTACCAGTCGCAGAACACGCCCCAGACGAATTCGTAGGCTGCCCCTGCAGCCTCGTTGAACTTGTAGGCTTCGATGCCGGCGGTGACGGCCTTCGCCGCCCGCTCGGTTTCCCCGACGATCCATTTGTTGACGGTCGCCTCGACCTTTGCCGGATCGAAGTCGTGCTGTCGCACGCACTCGTTCATTTCCGCGAAACGCGCTGCATTCCAAAGCTTGGTCGCGAAGTTGCGATAGCCCTCGACGCGTTGTTTCGAAAGCTTGATGTCGCGACCCTGGGCTGCCATTGCCGCGAGCGTGAAGCGCAACGGATCAGCTCCGTACTCGTCGATCATAACGAGCGGATCCATCACGTTGCCCTTCGACTTCGACATCTTCTGCCCTTTTTCGTCGCGGACGAGGGCATGGATGTAGACGTCGCGGAACGGCACTTCTTTGCGGAAGTAGAGCCCCAGCATCATCATCCGCGCGACCCAGAAGAAGATGATGTCGAAGCCGGTAACCAGCACCGATGTCGGGTAGTAGCGCTTGAGTTCGGGCGTCTCGTCCGGCCAGCCCAGCGTCGAGAACGCCCACAGCCCCGATGAGAACCAGGTATCGAGCACGTCCTCGTCGCGGCGCAGCGCAACGGCCTTGCCGTAGTGCTTGCTGGATTTTTTCGCCGCTTCAGCCTCGTCGTGGGCAACGAACACTTTCCCATCGGGGCCGTACCACGCCGGAATCTGATGGCCCCACCACAACTGCCGCGAGATGCACCACGGCTGGATGTTGCGCATCCACTCGAAGTAGGTCTTGTCCCAGTTGCCCGGAATGAAGCGCGTGCGCCCGTCCTCGACAGCCTTGATCGCATCCTTGGCAAGCTCTTCGGCATTGACGTACCACTGGTCCGTCAGCCACGGCTCGATGACCACATTGGAGCGATCACCGTGCGGCACCATGTGCGTCGTCGGCTCGATTCTATCGAGCAGCCCCAGCGCGTGCAGGTCTTCGACGATTTTCTTGCGCGCGACAAACCTGTCGAGACCACGATAGGCCTCGGGGATTCCGCAGGCTTCCGCCGCGTCACCCGTAACGATCGCCGCGTGCTGGTCCAAAACGTTGATCTGCTCAAGCCCCTGGCGCTTGCCGACCTCGAAGTCGTTGAAATCGTGCGCCGGCGTGATCTTTACCGCCCCCGTTCCCTTTTCGGGATCGGAATATTCGTCCGCAACGATTGGGATTTCGCGCCCGACGAGCGGCAGCACGATCATCCGTCCAACGACGTCGCTGTAGCGCTCGTCTTCGGGGTGCACGGCAACCCCGGTATCGCCCAGCATCGTTTCGGGCCGCGTCGTCGCCACGACGATGCAGCGGGAGGGATCGTCCTTCATCGGATAGCGGAAGTGGAACATGTGCCCGCCGGGGTTCTTGTCGAGCAGCTTGTTGAGCGCCTTGAAGTCGAGCGCGACCTCTTCGCCCTTGTCGTCCTTCTGGCCGTCCGCCCACTTGAATTTGCCCGAAGCCTCGGTCTGCACGACTTCGAGATCCGAAATCGCCGTCTGGAACTTTGGGTCCCAGTTGACCAGCCGCTTGTCCTTGTAGATCAGGCCCGCATCATAGAGTTCGACGAAAACCTTGAGAACCGCCCGCGACAGCCCCTCGTCCATCGTGAAGCGTTCCCGCGACCAGTCGCAGGACGCACCCAGCCGTTTGAGCTGGTTGACGATAGTACCGCCCGACTCTTCTTTCCACGCCCAAACCTTTTCCAGGAATTTCTCCCGCCCGATCTCCCGGCGGCCCGGCTCCTGGCGTTCCATCATCTGCCGCTCGACGACCATCTGCGTGGCGATCCCGGCATGGTCCGTCCCCGGTTGCCACAGCACATCGCGCCCGCGCATGCGCTGGAACCTGCAAAGCACGTCCTGCAGCGTGTTGTTGAGCGCGTGCCCCATGTGCAGCGAGCCGGTCACGTTTGGCGGTGGGATCACGATTGCATAGGGCGGTCCGAGCTTTTGCCCCCGGTCCGCCTTGCCGCATTTGAAGGCCTCGGCTTTTTGCCACTTGTCATGGATGCGCGGCTCGACTGCGGCCGGCTGATACGTCTTTTCGAGCATTACCGTTTCTGGATTTTCGACTGATGAGAGTTCATGGCGCGGTGGTACGACCCTCGCTGCCCGCCGTCAACAAAGACGGACCTACACTCACCGGGAACCGCGGCGCCAAGAGAACGTCTGCAAGCCTTGACGCCCCCAGGACTTGGGAAATTCAGCCATCCTACCCCGCCGCGGCATGCCCCGCAGCACGGCTCTTGGAGGTTGGCACGGCAGTCAAGGCAACAGTAACGAAAGCCGCGTAATATCGCCCCTCAAGGGGTGTCGTTTTGGTCACTTCCCGAGACCGTTCGGCTTGTCAGCCGAGCCCGCAAGTTGCTTCTTTACACTGTCGGCCATTTCCAGCCGCAGCGCCTTTTCCACGATCCGCGGCATATTGTTCTCAAGCCACTCGCGCAGCAACGGTCTGAGAAGTTCCGATACGGTATCTTCCAGCGTGCGAACCGTATCCCCGTTTCCGGACACGACAACATTCGCCGCCGACAATCCGTGCATCAGATTGCGGGAAGCAGCAGCCGCAACCGGGCTTGCCTGAGGAGAAGCAGCAGCCGGCGCACCGATGTCCTCGGAAGCGGATTCAGCCTCACCGCTCGCAATTTCGTCCGTTTTGGGCACGCCTGGCGTGCCAAATCCCGACGCCGATTCATCCAAGTTCGCTTCCAGCCCGGCAGGTTCCGGACCTACAATGGCGACTTCAGACTTGACCTCGTTAGCCAATTGAACTTCGGACGGCTTCGGAAATATCGTCTTCTGGCCGTCGGTCGCCTGATCCTGCGGTGAAGATCCCGCAGGAAAGCCGACATTGGCAGTCCTGAAACCGGTTTTACCGCCCACCGACTTTGCGAACTCGGATTTTTCAGGCCCATCCGCGCCGGTATTCGCCACCTCCGGTTCCGGATCTGTCTCGAATTTTGCCGGCTTCACTGCAACGCCAGCATCCCCCGCTGCCGGCATTGCAGCAATAACAACTTTCTGCCGCGGCGGCTCACCGCTTTTATCTTCGCCCGCTACCGACAACGTAACAGGCTCGCTAGGTCGCTCCGCAAGTCCATTCGACGGCTTTTGTTCGTCCTGGGCTGCTGGTGCTGGTGCTGGTGCTGGCTTCTCCCTACCGAACAAACCTGTGTTTGCCAGCGAGGGTTTGCTGTCTTCCACCCGCGGCGCTCTCAGGGTGCCGAAATCAAAATCGCCGCGCGGCGCAGGAGGTCCGGCATCAGGCAGCGTCGAAGTTCTTTTTGGCTCCGCATTCACCGGCCCCACCGAGTGTGCCGATTGATCGAGACCATTGCCGCCACGAGGAAGTTGCGGCTCGATCCGACCTGCATCGCTCTCGGTTGAGTTCGGCGGCGGAAACTCGGCCCGGACGGGAGCGATGGAAACTTGCTGCAGCGGCTCCTCGAAGACATCCGAGAAATCGTCGGCAACCGGTGAGCCTGCGGCATGCGTGCTGCCAGCAGCCGGCGCACCGCGACCTTCCGGAATAGCGGAAGCCGAAACCGCTGACGCAACGCGATGGTCAGGCCCTGGTTCAGGTGGCAGCAGCCCAGCGGCTGGAGTGGACCGCAGGTCGATATTGGGCTTCGAACCAAACCCGGAACGATCCGCTTCGCCTGCACCACCGAAACTGGACGCTGATGAACGGGCCGTCACCGGACGAGACGGAGCCGACGCTGACACCCTGTCGTCGTCGGCCGAGATTTCAGTGGATGGGTCCTGAGCGATGATATTGCGGATGGAGGCCAGGATTTCCTCCATGCTGGGTTCGCCCGATCCATTTGTCGTACTCATAAGATTCCCTCGCCACGTTCATCGGCCCACCCGCTAAGGGCCTTCCGGCTCGCCTACTCGACTCTTATAGCCTGTCAGCATGCGCTTCAACGTGCAGTGAGCAAAAAACACTTGACAGTTCAAAGGCCCGGCAAAAGTTGGGACCGCCCGGATAGCCCGCCGATCGCGGCTGTGAACCCACACGGTATCCAAAGCGATCACCATAGGCCATAATGGCCATGATGGGCGGACGTGTGACGCAAATCTGACAATCGTTTGGGCAATTTCAAAGGCCAATGATCTTACAGACCTGGCGCTCACTCATTTCAAGGTGTAGTGCCGCCCGACTGAATCCCAAAGATCCAGGTCTTCCCGGCGGCCATCCGCGTGGGTAATCGAGATCCCCCACCATTTGCGGCGCACTTCAAAATAGTGCTGTTCGGGATCATACACCGTCTCGACTACGCCAATAGTTTCGACGCTCAGCCGACCCATGGCCGACAACAGCGTATATGCCGCAACGATCAGATTCCGGCGCGTCGTCGCCAGCTGAACCTGCGAATTCAAAAGCTCCTGTTCGGCATTGAGCACGTCGAGCAGGGTTCGCTGGCCGACCTTTTCCTCTTCGCGCACACCGGTCAGTGCCGTCTGGTTCGAATCCACCTGCACCTGATCCGAATCGAGCTGCGCCTGCACCGCCTGGAACTGCGACCAGGCCGTAATCACCGCCTCCCGCACCTGCGTTCTGGCGTCCTCGACCTCCTGCAACCGGCTGACGTGTGTATGTTTGGAGGCCCGCACCCGCGCGGAAACTTCGCCACCTTGATAAATCGGCACGTTGAGCCGCCCTGTCAGGGTCGTCGATTCGCTTTCCGCGATCGTCGAGGACGTATTGAAGCGGTTCTGATAGCTGGCCTCGAGATTGAGCGTCGGCAACAGCTCACCGCGAACGATGTCGACGGTGTGCCGCGCGGCCTGTTCGCGGTAGAGCGCCGCGATGACCAGTGGATTCTCGTTGAGACCGATCGAAAGCGCTTCATCGAGCGACCCCGGCATGATCCGCACTGGCACACCCGGTTCAACCAGATTGGACGGTGGTGAGCCCACGACCCGTTCGTAGCGCGCACGGCTGCCCTTCAAATTGGCGCGAGCCAGATCCAGCGAGGACACTGACCCCGCGCGTCTGGCGCGAGCCTGGGAAACGTCGGTGCGCGTGACTTCACCGACATCGAACCTGTCCTGGGTTGCACGCAGCTCGCGCGAAAGAACATCGACGTTGTTTTCCTGAAGCCGGATGACCGCTTGATCGCGCACCACATCCATGTAGGCGGTGGCAGCTTCCAAGAGGACCTGCCGCTCGATATCGCGCAAAGTTTCTCGCCCGGCCCGGACGCTCGCCTCGGCCTCGGCGACGGCATTCTGGGTGCGGAAGCCATTGAACAGGTTTTGTTCGAGCGAAACGCCGTAACCGCGCGGATAGATCGTATCGCCGGAGCGCGCACTTTGCGAAACCGTCCCGGTGGATGGGTCGAAGCCAGGGCCGGAATCTTCGTCGCGCCGACGCGAACGGATGTCGTTGATGTTGACGTCCGCGTTCCCGTTGATACGCGGCAGGTATCCAGACCGGGCCTGTGGAACGCCCTCATCGGTCGCTCGCAGGCGCGCCCGTTCGGCGTCGATCCGTGGGTTGTAGCGGTAGGCCGACGACAGGGCATCGTTCAGACTATCGGCAATCGCCCTTTCATTCGGGCCCACCATCAGAACCGCTGCTACCGCCAATGTTGAAACGGTCCGCTTGATCAAATTGCCGATCCGCAAGTCCGTTATGCCATTTCTGCTATCGAGCATTTGTTCTACCGGTTAGCGAGAGCATCCGAATACGAAAATTCTGCTCCAGACGTCGTCTTCTCAGTCCGGCCTACCCGATTCCGAACGTAATGAAGACCGCTATCCACCGGTCATCCACAAGTTAGACAGGGTCTGCATCAGTCCCCAAGGACCACTTCAGAGCGCCAAAAGGCTCGCTTTTATTAGCCTACCGCGACGCCATGCGGTAACCAACTGCGCCTGGGGATAACAGTTCGTGAACGTAGCGTGGCGCGATACCCACACTCAGATCGATTTGCCGACCCCTAACGCCCAATCGCCACACGCAAGCTGTGCCATGCAGAAAGAGCATCCTGCCAACGCTGATTTTGAGCGAATTTTTTTTCGCAGCTGATCGGTAAGCTGCCTAATCGAACGAAGACCTGAAGCGTGGCCGCACCGGCTTGCGCACAACCTTTTCTGGTTCGGCCACCTTATCGCGGCCCGGCGCGGCCGCCTCGACCTTGGGCCCGGCCGCAGTCGCCTCGCTATGTTCGGCCTGCGTGATCGTGACGCCCGCCCACGCCCGACGCACCTCCTCGAGGTGGGCCTCCGGCTGATAGATGTCAGTGGCCAGCGCGATCGCCTGTGCGGTCAGCCTGCCAATACTGGCAAGCACTGCGTAGGACGCAACCACCAGATCGCGCCGCGTCCTGGCTAGGGACACCTGCGCATCGAGCAATTCCTGCTCGGCGTTGAGGACGTCGAGCAGGGTTCTCTGTCCCACTTTCTCTTCTTCGCGCACCCCCTTGAGGGCCATCCGCGCCGCAGACACCTGCACTTTGTCCGATTCCATCTGCGCCCTGGCCGCCATCAGCCGCGACCACGCCGACGTCACCCCGGCTTCGACATCCGCACGCGCCTGCTCGACTTCCTGTAAACGGCTGACGTGGGTGTGCTTTGCCTTGCGCACCCGCGCATGTACCTCGCCGCCCTGGTAGAACGGAATCCTCAGTCGTCCTGTAATACTGGCGGTATTGCGCTGGTCTATGGCCGGCGAAATTTCCCTGGCTTGCGAATAATTCGCTTCAAGATCGATCTGCGGCAGCAGTTCGCCCCACACCTGATCGACCGAATGCTTGGCCGACTGTTCCTCAAAAATGGCTGCGATCAGCCGCGGACTTTCCTGCCGGGCTATCGCATGGGCCTCATCGAGAGACGAAGGCAGCCCGTGCACCGACAACGATGGCTCCATGAGCCCGTCCGGCTCATGCCCCACGACGCGCAGAAAACCTGCCCGCGAGATTTTGAGGTTCGCCTTGGCCAAATCGGAAGCCGAATCCGCCCGCGCCCTCCGCGCCCTGGCCTGGGCGACGTCGGTGACCGTCACTTCCTTGACCGCGCGGCGCGCATTCGCCGCATGCAGCTCGCGACTGAGCACCCCGACGTTTGCTTCACGCAATCGAACGATCGCCTTGTCCCTGACGACATCCATGTAGGCCGTCGCGGCTTCAAGGAGCGTCGAAGTTTCACGGCTGCCGAGCTGGGCCTGCCCGGCCCTCACCGCCGCTTCCGCAGCGCTCACGGCATTGGGGGTGCGGAAACCGTCAAACACCGGCTGCCGAACGCTGATTTCCCAGTTCGTCGGACGCGAATGCCCATCGTTTGCCGAACCCGGCCGCGACGTCAGGTCTTCCGAGGTGAGCGAGGCCTGTCCGTTAATGGTCGGGCGGTAACCCGATTGCGCCCGCGATACATCCTCATCCGTTGCCCGCAAGCGGGCGCGTTCGGCATCGAGGCCCGGGTTCGATTGGTAGGCTGAGATCAGCGCATCCCGCAGGCTTTCCGCCTTCGCCCGCGCCACCGGCACCAGAGCTAACGCCAAGCACAGCGCTACGGCGCCCGCGCAACCTGCCGCGCGGCGCACTGCCGGCCGTATTGACCGGGCGCAGAGACCTTTTACCGGCGTGTCATGCGACATCAGCTGCTCCGGCCTCCCGACCGGGAGGCGAACCGTTCCAGGTCCGATTGGCAACTGATTCGCTGAAGGTTTCGTAAACCGGCAAACGCCGTTCAGAGACGGCGCCGGAAGTCTTACAGCGCGAAGGTCTTGGCCTTGACAAAGCCGGGCAGCAGCGGCGCAGCGGCTTCAAAACTTTCCTGCACGTCGAAATTCGCTCCGATCCGCCGCCATATTACAGCGCGTGCGTGCACCGATGTACCACGCACTGCGACAAGCCGCCCGCCATCCTTGAGCTGGTCGACCAGTCCGGCCGGTATCTCATCGATCCGCCCGCCGATGAAGATCGCGTCATACGGCCCTTCGTCGGCATAACCGAACTCAAGCGGTCCCGTCACCACCGCAACGTTATCGAAACCAAGGTCCGCCAGGACCTGCGTCGCTGTCTCGGCGAACTCTTCGTCGACCTCGAGCGCGACCACGGTCTCCGCGAGCTTTGCCAGCAGTGCCGCCGAATACCCAGGCCCGCAACCCACGTCGAGCACCACGTCGCCACTTTCTATGTCGGCAAGCTGAATAAGTTTCGCCAGCACGCGCGGCTCCAAGAGCCCCCGCGGCTCTCCTTCGGTCGCCGATTTCGTCAACCCGATCTGCCGATCCATATAGGCCAGCGGCTTCAGCGCGGTCGGCACGAACCTCTCGCGCGGCACTTCCAGCATCGCGCGCATGATGCGCCTGTCGGTAACGTCGCTGGGACGCACCTGAGATTCGACCATGTTGAGACGCTGCTGAGCGAAGTCGGCCATCCATAATCCCCTTAACCTTCGATCGTCACGGACCCCTTAGCCCCGCAACACCCAAAAGACTAGACCAAACCCGCGCGTGGGAAAATTGACCTTCAGCCGCACACCATGCTGTCTGCGACCGCTGAGGCTTGCTGAGCCCTCAGGCCGGCGCGGGCGGTCCCTTGTAACGGCCGCGAAACGTGCCAATCTTCCAGATTGCTTTCGCTAACGCCCTTGTGATAGAGCATTCGCTCGCTCCGCCAAGGATCAAATCAGGCGAAGCATGGAAGGCCACGTGGCGGAGTGGTTACGCGCCGGACTGCAAATCCGTTTACCCCGGTTCGATTCCGGGCGTGGCCTCCA